>JBHHVK010000075.1:0-9084 GCA_046754205.1 Thermodesulfobacteriota bacterium | reverse complement strand
ATCGACACCTTCAACGACGAGAAGTTCGAGGCGCTCCGGGTCGCTACGGCGATGGGCGAGAGGCTCCACGCCGTTAGGCTCGACACCCCCGCCACGAGGCGCGGGGACTTCTACCGTATTTTCGAGGAGGTGCGGTGGGAGCTCGACCTACGGGGCTACGGCCACGTAAAGCTCTTCGCCAGCGGGGGCCTCAACGAGAAGACCGTCGCCTGGCTCACCCCGGTGGTGGACGCCTTCGGCGTGGGGACGAGCATAAGCAACGCCCCGGTGGTGGACTTCGCCATGGACATAATGGAGATAGAGGGCGAGCCCGTGGCCAAGCGGGGCAAGTGGTCCGGGGCCAAGGACGTGGCCAGGTGCGTGGTCTGCGGCAAGCGCATGATAGCGCCACTCGGGGCCGACATGGGCAAGTGCGACTGCGGCGGGGGGTTCAAGAGCCTCTTCGGGCCGCTTCTGAAGGAAGGCGAGAGGGCGGGGGAGCCGCCGGCCGCGAGGGAGCTGAGGGAGTACTGCACCGAAAGGGTCGCCGGGCTCGAGCTCTGAGCCCCGGGGGGGCGTCAGTTGAGCCCGCTCCTCTTCTCCCCCGGTTCGGCCATGCCGGTCACGAGCCGCTCCCTTTTGAGGTTCGCGGCCATGCCGAGCGCCCGCCTGCCGTCGCTTCCGGCCTCGACGAGGCGTGAGACCTTGACGAACCTGTAGCCTCCGGCCCGGAGGCCTTCGACCATCTCCCCGAGGGCGCCCACGGCCTTGTCGGTCTTGCGCATGGTCCCGAGGTGCATGAGTATGATCCCCCCGCCGGCGCCGCCTCCTCCGCGGCCGAAGGAGAGCACCCTGTCGCGGATCTCTTCGGCGGTCAGGTAGAGCCTGGACTTCCTGTCCCATACCCAGTCGAGGGTATCGAGGCTCTCCCTTGTGTCGTAGTCGCTGGTCCAGCCGATGTGGACGTAGCCCGCCTCGAAGGCCCATTTCCTGAGCGTGGCGTTCACCTCTCCGTAGGGCGCCCTCCAGAGCGGCGCCATCTCGCGTCCGGTTATCTCACGGTAGAGCCTTTCGGCCCCTCTAAGCTGACGGACGAGGTATTCCCTGGTGACCCCGGGCAGTGTCCTCTGCCTGTAGGTCCTGGCGAACTCGGTTAGATGGGGGTGGGTCATCAGGTGGTTGCCCACCTCGTGCCCGTCGGCGACTATCCTCCTGGTTATATCCGGGTACCTCTTCATGAAGACCCCGGTAAGGAAGACGGTGGTCTTTATCCCCTTCTCCCTGAGGATGTCGAGTATCCTTGCGGCCTCCTCGCCGTTGTAGCCGCCGTCGAAGGTGAGCGAGACGAGCATACCGTCGGCCGGCCCCCTTGTGATGTCCCCCGGGGTCCAGTCCGGCGCCGCGGGCCTTTGTCTTTCGGCCCCGGCCAGGGCCGGGCGTGCCGGGGGGGCCGCCTTCTCCACCGGGGTGGTCTCGACGTCGAAGGCCCCCGGGGCCCGGAGTCCTACGTCGGCGGGCGCCGGTACGGCCGGCGGGCCCCCCGCGCCCGGGGGGGCGGGCCCGGGGGTCACCGGGCTCTCGCCGCCGATGGTGGTCATGGTGCTGAAGAGTACGAGCGACAGGGTGAATGCGGCCAGGGGTATCCTGACGTTGCCGGGCAGGAGCTTCTCTTTTATCGAAGGGGAAAAGGGCCCCTTGCCGCTCAGACGCTTTTTTACGGAACCAAGGAAGCGCACGGAGCGGCCGGCCACTGCAAGGAGTGTTGTTACAAAGGCATCTGGCAGGGTCAACAGCTTCTCCAGGGGGAACTCAACGGAGTTCGAATTCCAACGACGGTCGACGGCTGATTACCGGATGCTCGGGCGCAATGTAACATCTAAGCCCGGGGTAGTCAAACATTTTGCGACCCTCTTTTTCGTGGAGGAATTTTATTGAAAAAGGAGACCTTATTATACTAAGATTAAAAGTCTCTCCGTCTCAGACGGAAGATTCTCTAAAAACCAAGGAGGTTTCTACCTATGGTACCCCCGACAAGCCCCGGAGACTTTTCGAGGATCCTCTTCCCCACGGACCTTACGGAGGCTTCCGACGCAGCGGCCGAATACGCGCTTACCATGGCCACTCACTACAAGGCCCGCCTCTACGTGGTCCACACGGTGGACACCTCCGGCGAGGCCGCGGGGTTTTATCTCCCCCACATCTCCTTTGAAAACCTCGACCATGAGATGGTGGTTAATGCCGAGAAGATGCTCGATAAATACTGCGCCAGGTTCTTCAAGGGCCTCGAGGAGTGTGTTCAGGAGGTCTACCTCGGTATCCCCTACGAGGAGATACTCAAGGCGGTCGAGGACAAGGACATAGACCTGGTAATCATGGGGGCCTTTGCCAGGGGCAGGCTCGACCACTTCCTCTTCGGCTCCACCACCGAGAGGGTGATGCGCAAGATCGACCGCCCCGTGCTGGTGGTGCCCCCGAGAGTGTAGCCGCCGGAGCCCCGGCGCGGAAGGGTTGCAAGGTGTTCGGGATCGGCTTTACAGAGCTTGTGCTCATCGCCATAGCGGCGCTTATCTTCATAGGCCCCAGGAAGCTCCCTGAGATAGCCAGGGTGGCCGGCAAGGCCTTTGCCGAGTTCAAGAAGGCCACGGACGAGCTGAAGGGTCAGGTCGCGGACCAGGTGTCCGGCATCGGCCTCGACGACAGGGCGGCCGCGCCGCCGGAGGGCCGTTCCGGCGGCCCCGCCGACCACGGGCCGGTCCCCGAGGGGCACTCAACGGGCGTGGTTGAGGCCGCGCCGGAAGGGGCCGGGGGGGGAGGGGCGGAGCCGGCGGACGTCAAGGGGGGGCGCGCAAGGCCCAAAGGCGCCGGGCGCGGCCGCGGCAAGGCCGGCAAGGCGGGCGGGAAGGGCTCCGGCCGGGCATGACCGAGCGTGAGGCGACCATGACCCTCACCGCGCACCTTGAGGAGCTTCGCAGGCGCCTCATCGTGGCGGCGGTGGCCGTCGGTGTCGGGTTCTGCGTAAGCTATTACTTTTCGGAGTTCCTCTACGACCTGCTCACCGGCCCTCTCATGCCGGCGCTGCCGGAGGGCACGGACTTCCTGGCCTTCACCGGGGTGGTGGAGCCGTTTTTCGTCTACATGAAGGTCGGTTTGCTCGGCGGGGCGATACTCGCAAGCCCCGTGGTGCTTTACGAGCTGTGGGCCTTCGTGGCCCCGGGCCTCTATTCCGGCGAGAGAAAGTGGTTCGTCGCGCTCGTCTTCTCCTCGGTGGTCCTCTTCGCCGCGGGAACGCTCTTCGCCTACTTCGTCGTCTTCCCCTTCGCCTTCAAGTACCTCCTCGGCTACTCCTCTGAGTCGCTCAAGCCGGTCCTCTCCATGGGCCTTTACTTCTCGCTCGTCACCAGGCTGCTCCTCGCCTTCGGGGCGGTCTTCCAGCTTCCGCTCGCCATACTGGTGCTCGCAAGGCTCGGGATAGTCACCCCCGGCCAGCTCATAGGGTGGTGGAGGTACGCCCTCATATCCATCCTCATCGCCTCGGCCCTCATCACCCCCACCCCGGACGTCTTCAACCAGCTGCTGATGGCCGGCCCCCTGATATTCCTCTACGGGGTCAGCGTCGTCGCGGCGGCCCTTTTCGGCCGCAAGAAAAAGGAGGGAGAGGAAGAAGAGAAAGACGACGAGGGCGCGGGCGAGGGACGGGAGTAGCCGGCGGCCCCCCGGCACCGGGGGGCGGGGCTGCAAAAGACGCCCGGGATAAAATGCTCCGGGCGGCGGCCGGGGGTTGCGGCGGGTCGGGACGGCGGCGTTACTTGCGGCCCGCCAGCGTGATGTTCGTCGCCTGGAGGCCCTTTTCGCCCTGGACGAGGTCGAACTCGAATATGAGGTCCCTGCTCGGCAGTTGGGTGATGTCGATGGAATCGTTGAAGTTGGACTCGTGGGCAAAGGCCGTGCCGTAGGGCGACTCGGCCTTCCTCGTGTCCGTTATCCACAGCCCCGGGGCTATGGACTTCAGGTACCTCATGAAGCCGAAGTTCTTGCTCCTGTTGTAGGTGTAGCAGATGCCGCGGATCCTCGAGCCCACCTCGGCCCATGACGTGGACCCGTCCGAGTTTTCCATGGGCAGGAGGTTCGGTATGAGGTAGCCCGACATGAAGAGGTCCACCTCGCGCCTCAGGTTGCTCGATACGTTCTGGAAGGCCACCGCCTCCACCCGGCACCCCTTGTTCTGCAGGGCCCTTACGACCTGTATGAAGTCCCCGTCCCCGGTGGCGAGCAGCACCTTGTCGAGGTTTTCGCTCTGCAGCAGCGCGTCCACGGCCATGTCCAGGTCCGCGTTGGCCTTGCCGAAGCGGTTTCCGGCCTCGTCGGTGTACCACATGACGATCTTCTCGATGACCTTGAAGCCGTAGTCCCTGAGCGTGGAGTGGAAGTTGAAGGTGCGGTCGCGGTAGTCCCTGTCGGTGCGCGCCCGGTCCTCGTCGTAGGCCACGTAGGCGTTGAGCCTCAGCGGCTCCTCGCCGTCGCGGCAGGCGAAGTCACGGAGGACGTCGAACCTCATCCCGTAGCCGCCGTTGCGCGTAATGTTGGCCACGTCTATGTACAGGCCGATGCAGCGGCCCTTCCTGTCAGCCATGAGGCTTTCCTTTCCGGTCTCGGCCGCGCTCAGACGTCTACGTTGGTGGCCTCGAGCGCGTGCGTCTCTATGAAGGCGCGTCTCGGCTCCACGGCGTCCCCCATGAGCTTGGTGAAGACCAGGTCCGCCTCGACGGCGTCCTCTATCTTCACCTGAAGCAGGCCCCTTTTGTCCGGGTCCATCGTCGTCTCCCAGAGCTGGCCGGGGTTCATCTCCCCGAGGCCCTTGTACCTCTGTATGGAGAGCCCCTTCTTGCCGATGTCGAGCACATAGTCCATGAGCCCCTCGTAGTCGGGTATCATCAGCTCGCCGCCGTCCTCCGAAACGGTGAAGGGCGGCGAGCAGGTCTCCCGGAGCTTTGCCGCCACGGACCTTATTTCCTTGAACTCTGCGGACGTCAAAAGGGCGGTGTCTATCACGGTGCGCACCGCGAGCCCGTTGAGCTTCGAGGTGCAGACCACCGAGTGGCTCGCGTGCTCCGGGTCATCTTCCACCGCGAAGGATACCTCCGTGGATTCCGGCTGGAGCTCCCGGAGGGCCTTGCCGAGGCCCCTGGCGAGAGACTCCGCGGACTTCCTCTTCTTGAGAGTGTCGGGCGACAGGTCTTCCTCGCCCGAGAGCGCGCCGATGACCTCCGGGTCCCAGCCCCGCCTCCGGGCCCTTTCAAGGAGGCGGCGGTACCAGGATATCTTCTTGAGGGTATCCATGAGCGGCTTGCCCTGCAGCGCCCGCTTCCTGCCCTCGGCGGCCACGGCGAGGCCGTCCTGGGCGGACTCGAAGATGAACTCCTCGAGGGAGGATTCGTCCTTGAGGTAGCGCTCCTTTTTCCCGCGCTTTACCTTGAACAGCGGCGGTTCGGCTATGTAGAGGTGGCCGTTTTCGGCGAGGAAGGGCATCTGCCTGTAGAAGAAGGTCAGGAGCAGGGTCCTTATGTGGCTGCCGTCGACGTCCGCGTCGGTCATTATGATTATCCTGTGGTAGCGGAGCTTTTCGGGCCTCAGGTCCTTATCGCCCACGCCGCAGCCGAGGGCCGTTATGATGGTGCGTATCTCCTCGTTGGAGAGTATCTTGTCGAAGCGGGCCTTCTCGACGTTCAGTATCTTGCCCTTGAGCGGCAGTATGGCCTGGAACTTGCGGTCCCTGCCCTGCTTGGCCGAGCCCCCGGCCGAGTCTCCCTCGACGATGAATATCTCGCAGAGCGCCGGGTTTGTCTCCTGACAGTCGGCGAGCTTTCCGGGGAGGTTGCTCGAATCGAGGGCCCCCTTGCGCCTGATGAGGTCCCTCGCCTTGCGGGCGGCCTCGCGGGCGCGCGCGCCCTCCACGGCCTTGTGGATTATCTTCTTGGCTATGGAGGGGTTCTCCTCGAGGAAGGCCGCGAGCTTCTCGTTTATGATGGTCTTGACGTAGCCCTCGACCTCGGAGTTGCCGAGCTTCGTCTTGGTCTGCCCCTCGAACTGGGGGTTGGGTATCTTGACGCTGATGACGGCGGTGAGCCCCTCGCGCACGTCGTCGCCCTGAAGGCCGGTGTCCTTGAGGTCCTTCAGGAGGTTCCTGCCCGTGGCGTAGGCGTTTATGGTCCTGGTGAGCGCGGACTTGAACCCCACGAGATGGGTACCGCCCTCGGTGGTGTTTATGTTGTTGGCGAAGGTGTGGACGTTTTCGTTGTAGGAGGTCGTCCACTGAAGCGCCAGCTCCATCTGTATGTCCCCCCTCTCGCCGGAGATGTAGACGACCTTGGGGTGGACATGGTCCTTGGTCTCGTTCAGGTGCTGGACGAAGCTGGTGATGCCGCCCTTGTACTGGAAGTCGTGGGACTTGCCGGTCCTCTCGTCGGTTATGACTATCCTGACGCCGGCGTTGAGGAAGCTGAGCTCCCGGAGCCGTTTGCTGAGGGTGTCGAAGCTGAAGTCGATGTCGTCGAATATCTCGGGGTCGGGACGGAATGTAATCGAAGTGCCGGTTTTTTTGCTCTTGCCCACCACCGTGAGCTTGCTTGTGGGGCGCCCCACCTCGTAGCTCTGCTCGTATACGTGCCCGCCCCTCTTTATCTCCACCTTGAGCCACTGGGAGAGGAAGTTCACGACGGTTACGCCCACGCCGTGGAGCCCGCCGGAGACCTTGTAGGCCTTGTTCTCGAACTTTCCGCCGGCGTGCAGCTCGGTGAGGACGACCTCGACGGTGGGCTTTTTCTTCTCGGGGTGGGGCTTGACGGGTATGCCGCGGCCGTCGTCGGTGATGGTTACGGAGTTGTCCGCGTGGACGGTGACGTCGATGCTGGTGCAGTGTCCGGCGAGCGTTTCGTCGATGGCGTTGTCCACGACCTCGTAGACGAGGTGATGGAGCCCCATGGGACCCGTGGAGCCGATGTACATGCTCGGACGCTTGCGGACGGCCTCGAGCCCTCCGAGGACCTTGATGGACTTCTCGTCGTATGCCGGGCCCTCCGCCGCGGCCCTTGCGGCGTCCGCGGCGAGAGTCGTTTTTTTCTTGCTCAAGTCCCTTGACTCCCTTTCTCTGGTTCGCCTCCGGGACGCTGCTTCACGGGGACCGTGCCCGAGCGCCGGGGCGGGGCGTTAATTATATATGCTAACATAGAGCCGGGGTCTTTTACTATAAAAAAATGCCGTTTCCGGGGCCTCCCCGAGGGGCCTGAAGCTGCTGATAAGTCTTTATAAAACAACCGGTTGCCGATTAAGCGGGGGCGGGCCCGGGCCTCGGGCGGGGCGGCGGGGGCGGCCTGCGGGGCGGAGCCCGCATTACGTTGCGTCGCGGCCTGATCTCTGTTATATAATAGGGTCAAAACGACAACCGGAGGGGATGATGGCCATACACGAACTTGCGGGAAAGCCCGCCCCGAAGTCTATACTGACGAACGTCGCAAGACTCGTTACGGCCTATTACGCCCGTAGGCCGGACCCCGCGGACCCGGCCCAGAGGGTCGCCTTCGGCACATCGGGCCACAGGGGGTCGTCGGTGAAGAAGAGCTTCAACGAGGACCACATCATCGCCATCGCCCGGTCCATATGCGAGTACAGGGGGTCAAAGGCAATCACCGGCCCGCTCTTTCTGGCCATGGACACCCACGCGCTCTCGGAGCCGGCGTTCGCCACCGCGGTCGAGGTCTTCGCCGCGGCTGGCGTGACCCTCATGGTGGCCGAGGGGCACGGGTACACCCCGACCCCGGTCCTCTCTCACGCGATACTGACGTACAACCGCGGCCGGAAGACCGCCGTGGCCGACGGCGTGGTCATCACCCCGTCCCACAACCCCCCGGAGGACGGCGGCATCAAGTACAACCCCCCCGAGGGCGGGCCCGCGGATACCGAGACTACCAGGGTCATTGAGCAGAGGGCGAACGAGCTGCTCGGCGAAGGGCTCAAAGGGATAAGGCGCCTGCCCTTTGAGAGGGCCATAAGGGCCGACACCACGCATGAGCACGACTTTGTGGCCCCCTACGTCGAGGACCTCGCCAATATCATCGACATGGAGGCCATAAAGGGGGCGGGCCTCAGGATAGGCGCGGACCCTCTCGGCGGCTCGGGGGTCGGGTTCTGGGCGCCCATAGCCGAGCGGTACGGGCTGGCGATAGATGTGGTGAACAGGTACGTAGACCCGACCTTCTCCTTCATGACCGTGGACAGGGACGGCAAGATCCGCATGGACTGCTCCTCGCCCTTTGCCATGGCCGGCCTTATCGGGCTGAAGGACCGGTTCGACATCGCCTTCGGCAACGACACGGACTTCGACCGCCACGGCATCGTCACCAGGAGCGGGGGCCTCATGAACCCCAACCACTACCTCTCGGTGGCCGTCTGGTACCTCTTTCAGAACAGGCCCGGCTGGCGGGAAGACGCGGCGGTGGGAAAGACCTGTGTTTCGAGCTCCATGATAGACCGGGTGACGGCGCACCTGAAGAGGAGGCTTGCCGAGGTGCCCGTGGGCTTCAAATGGTTCGTGGCCGGGCTCATGGACGGCTCTTACGGGTTCGGGGGCGAGGAGAGCGCCGGGGCGAGCTTTCTCAGGAAGGACGGGACGGTATGGACGACGGACAAGGACGGCATCATCATGGACCTCCTTTCAGCCGAGATTACCTCAAGGACCGGCCGCGACCCGGCGGAGCATTACAGCGAGCTTGAAGGGCTATTCGGCGACCCGGTATACGAGCGCATGGACGCCCCGGCCACCCCGGAGCAGAAGGCGGTCTTGAAGGGCCTCTCTCCCGAGATGGTCACGGCCGAGGAGCTCGCCGGAGAGGCCATAACCGCCAGGCTCACCCATGCCCCGGGCAACGACGCGCCCATCGGAGGGCTGAAGGTCGTAGCCGAAAGCGGCTGGTTCGCCGCCCGCCCCTCGGGCACCGAGGACATATATAAGATATACGCTGAGAGTTTCAAGGGAAAAGAGCATCTGAGGCGGATACAGGAAGAGGCCCAGGCAATCGTCAACGCCGCCTTCGCCGCCTCGGGTGTGTAGGG
>JBHHVK010000074.1:0-9121 GCA_046754205.1 Thermodesulfobacteriota bacterium | reverse complement strand
TGACCCTGCAGGCGCCGCACATCCCGGTGCCGTCGACCATGATGGGGTTGAGGCTCACCAGGGTGAAGAGCTTGTAGGGCCTGGTGACGTTCGCCACGGCCTTCATCATGGGCACCGGTCCTATTCCCACGACGCAGCCTATATCGAGGCCCTCGTCAATCAGCTCGTGGAGGACCTGGGTCACGAAGCCGTGGTGGCCGTAGCTCCCGTCGTCGGTGGCCACGAAGAGCCTGTCGCTCACCGCCCTCATCTCGTCCTCGAGGACGAGGAGGTCCTTGGTGCGGGAGCCTATGATGGAGAGCACCTTGTTGCCGGCTTCCTTCATGGCCTTGGCTATGGGCAGGACAGGGGCGGTGCCTATGCCGCCGCCTACGCAGACCACGGTGCCGTAGTTCTCTATGTGAGTGGGCTTGCCGAGGGGGCCCACCAGGTCGGAGATGCTGTCGCCCACGGACATGCCGCAGAGCACGGCCGTGGACTTGCCAACCTGCTGGACGATGAAGGATATGGACCCCTCCTCGGCGTCGGAGGCCATTATGCTGAGCGGGATCCTCTCGCCGTGCTCGTCGGTGCGGATGATAGCGAACTGTCCGGCCTTGTGCTTGCGGGCTATCTCAGGGGCGCCCACCTTGATAAAGTAGACAAGCTGGGAAAGCTCCTTGTTTTCCATTATCTCGTACATCACCGGGCTCCTTTCAGAAAACCTCGCCTGCGGGGCAAGGGGGCTGCGGGGACGGGTAATGCTACCAAAACGGGCGTTTCAAGGCAATCTTTTTAAAGGGATTCTCCCATTTCTCCAGTTTATTATTATAACAGCTGGACCCGGCCTTTTGAAGAAAATTACGGCAGGCGGGATTGCCGGGTGCGCAGGCACAACCAGAACTCGCGATTCCCCTTCGCCCCCTTTATGGGGGACTCCACGGACCCGATGGGCTCGAGGCCGAGGTCGGTGCAGAACCCCTTTATGCGCTCAAGGACCGCGGCGTGCTTGGCCGGGTCCCTCACTATGCCGCCCTTGCCCACCTCGCGGCGGCCCACCTCGAACTGGGGCTTCACCAGGGCGAGCACCAGGGCCCCGGGCCTCACAAACCCTGCCACAGCGGGCAGCACCTTTTCAAGGGAGATGAAGGATACGTCGACGACGGCGAGGTCGGCCTTTTCGGGCAAGTCCTCGGGGGTCATGTGCCTGACGTTACGCCCCTCCATGACCGTCACCCTGCCGTCGGCCCTCAGCCCGGCGTCGAGCAGCCCCCTGCCCACGTCTATGGCGTAGACGCGGCGCGCGCCCCGCTTGAGGAGACAGTCCGTAAAGCCCCCGGTGGAGGAGCCGACGTCAACGGCGGCAAGGCCCCGCACCTCGACGCCGAAGGCCGCAAGGGCCCCGTCGAGCTTTATCCCTCCCCTGCCCACGTAAGGGAGGTCCTCGGTTATCTCTACGGAGCTGTCGGGGTTTACGGGGGTTCCGGGCTTGTCCACCCTCTGGCCGCCGACGAAAACCTTTCCCGCCATCAAAAGCGCCTGCGCCCTGGTGCGGCTCGGCGCCAGCCCCCTTTCCACCAGGAGGATGTCTATACGGACTTTTTTCTTTTTTTCGGTCATAGAAAAAGACCGGCCGCTCACGCGGCCGGCTTTTTTATCCCATTACATCGATTCCGGGCCACACAGTCCCCGGCCCCTCAGGCGAGGGCCCCGTGATAAGCGGTCTTGTCCGGTCTGTCGAGGCCGGCCACGAACTCCTCGACCCCTTTTTCTATCCCCGGGGCGTCGAGTCCGAGCTGTGCCCGGAGCTCTGCCTGTGTGCCGTGCTCGATGAGCCTGTCGGGCACGCCGATCCTGCGGACCTGGCACGATATGGACTCCTCGGCGAGGAGCTCGAGGACGGCGGACCCGAAGCCCCCGGCAAGGGCGCCCTCCTCCACGGTCACGAGGGCCCCGGACCCGGATGCGGCCGAGAGGATGAGGTCGCGGTCGAGCGGCTTTACGAAGCGGCAGTTTACGACCCCGGCCCTTATCCCCTTGGCCTCGAGCGCCGAGGCGGCCTCCATCGACGGGGCCACCATGGTCCCGAGGGCGAGTATGGTCACGTCCGCGCCCTCCCTCAGGACCTCTCCGGTGCCGATGGGTATCTCCTTCATGGGGCCGGTGGTGTCCACGCCCGTGACCTTCCCCCTCGGGTATCTCACGGCCACGGGCCGTCCGTAGAGCACGGCCGAGTGCAGGAGGTGCCTCAGCTCGTCCTCGTCGGCCGGGGCGGCCACCGCCATGTTTGGCAGGTGCCTCAGGTAGGGGATGTCGAAGAGCCCGTGGTGCGTGGGTCCGTCGGCCCCCACGATGCCGGCCCTGTCCAGGGCGATGACCACGGGGAGGTTATGGATGCATACGTCGTGGAAGACCTCGTCGTAGGCCCTCTGGAGAAAGGTGGAGTATATCGCAGCCACCGGTATATATCCCTCCTTGGCGAGCCCGGCCGCGAAGGTAAGGGCGTGCTGCTCGGCTATGCCGACGTCGAAGAACCTGCCGGGGAAGCGGGCCGCGAAGCTCGCGAGCCCCGTGCCGGCGGGCATGGCCGCCGTTATGGCCACCACCCTGTCGTTCTTCTCGGCTATCTCCATGAGGGTGGAGCTGAAGACCTTGGTATAGCTCACCCCGGAGGGGCCGGCGGGTTTTCCAGTATCCCTGTCGAAAGGGCCCACGCCGTGGAAGCTCGCCGGGTCGCGTTCGGCCGGCCCGTACCCCTTGCCCTTGGTGGTCAGCACGTGGAGGAGGACCGGGCCCCTGAGCTCCTTTACGTACTCGAAGGTGGAGATGAGGTTTCCGAGGTCATGGCCGTCTATGGGGCCGACGTAGTGGAAGCCGAGCCCCTCGAAGAGCATGCCAGGGGTAAAGAGCGTTATAAGGGAGTCCTCGGCCTTCTTGGCTATCCCCTTGAGGCGGGTGCCTATCATGGGTATGGAGTTTATGAAGCTCTCCACCTCCCGCTTGAGCGTTGTAGCGAACCTTCCGGTAATCTTCCGGCTGAGGAAAGAGGAGAGCGCACCCACGTTCTCGGATATGGACATCTCGTTGTCGTTCAGGACGACGATGATGTCCTTTTTGAGGTCGCCCGCCTGGTTGAGCCCCTCGAAGGCGAGCCCGGCCGTCAGCGAGCCGTCGCCGATGACCGGGACGACCTTGTAGGACTTGCCCGCGAGGTCGCGGGCCGCGGCCATGCCGAGGGCGGCGGAGATGGACGTGGAGGAGTGGCCGGCTCCGAAGGCGTCGTATACGCTCTCGGCGGGCCTGGGAAAACCGCTTATGCCCCCTGACTGGCGGAGCGTGGCGAAACGGCCGCGCCTTCCGGTGAGTATCTTGTGGGCGTAGGCCTGGTGTCCCACGTCCCATATTATCTTGTCCTCTGGCGCGTCGAGGACGTAGTGGAGCGCGAGCGTGAGCTCCACGGCCCCGAGCGAGCTCGCCAGGTGGCCTCCGACCTCGGAGACGGTGTCGATGATAAGGTCCCTCACCTGGCCTGCGAGCTCGGTGAGCTCTTCCGGGCCGAGGCCCTTCAGGTCGACGGGCGAATCGATGGTATCAATGAGTCTTTTCATATTCAATATCCTTCAGGCCCGGCGCACGGGCGTCGCCGGCGGAGACGGCGGCGAGTCAGTACGTCATCGGTCACTAAAAAAGAGGAACGGGGCGCATGCCCACCTGCCCCCCCCTGCCCCCCTGCCCCCGTTTCCCCCGTTTGCCCCGGTTGCCCCCGTTGCCCCCCTGCCCCCACCGCGCCCTCTACACCCCTTTACCCCTTGCCCCCTGCCCCCGGCCTCTCAGGTCGTCCGAGATGTGATGTACCCGGCTATGAGCCTCAGAGGCTCGGCCTCGTCGCCGAAACCATCGAGGGCGTCGACGGCGCGGCCTATGAGCTCTGCGGCGCGCTTTCGCGACTCGTCGAGGCCCAGGATGGAGGGGTACGTGGCCTTGCCCTTCTTCTCGTCCCCGCCCGTGGGCTTGCCCATCTCCGAGGAGGAGCCCACCACGTCGAGGATGTCGTCGGCCACCTGGAAGGCGAGGCCCGCGGACTCGCCGTAGCGGGTGAGCCCGGCGAGCTCCTCTTCCGTTGCGCCGCCGAGTATGGCGCCGCTCCTTACGGCGGCCAGAAGGAGCATCCCCGTCTTGTGGATGTGTATGTACTCGAGGACCGGAAAACTTATCTCCCTGCCCTCGCTCTCTATGTCGATCATCTGTCCGCCTATCATGCCGGCGGACCCGGCACCCCTGGCGAGCTCCTTTATGACCATTACGAGCCGGGCGCCATCCACGTCCTGCGTGGAGGCGACGAGACCGAAGGCGGCCGTCAGGAGCGCGTCCCCGGCAAGGATGGCCGTGGCCTCGCCGAAGACCTTGTGACAGGTGGGCCTGCCTCTTCTCAGGTCGTCGTTGTCCATGGCCGGCAGGTCGTCATGGACCAGCGAGTACGTGTGTACGCACTCGAAGGCGCAGGCCGTGTTGAGCGCCAGCCGGGGGTCTCCGCCGACGGCCTCGCACGAGGCGAGCACGAGTATGGGCCGGAGCCTCTTGCCCCCGGCCAGGAGGCTGTACCTCACGGCCTTGTGCAGGGCCTGAGGGTACTCGTCCTCTCCGGGGAGCAATTCGCCGAGCCCGGCTTCGACGACCTCTCTTTTCTCGGCCAGATAAGTCTTAAGGTCCAACTCTGAGTTTCCCGCAGGGCGGCTGCCCCGGGGCCCTTTTCGTAAATTTTTCCGGAAGACAGGCCATGCGGATAGTCTTAATGATAGCAGAAGAGGGGGCGGAAGAAAACCGAAAAAAAAGGGATGCCCGGCGCTGCCGCCCGGGACGATAAAGGGCCCCCTCCACCACGGCTGGTGAAAGGGGCCCCGATTGCGTCGTTATCTTTTTTATGAGGTCCCCCGCGCCCCGGCCTAAACCTTTACGACGTTCGCGGCCTGGGGGCCTTTGGGCCCCTCGGTGATCTCGAACTCCACCTCCTGCCCCTCCTTGAGGGTCTTGAAGCCTTCGCCGGTTATGGCGGTGTAGTGGACGAAGACGTCCTCGCCGTCCTCCTGCTGTATGAAACCGAAGCCCTTTGTGTCGTTAAACCACTTTACGGTGCCTCTTGCCATCTCTTCTCCTCCTTTTTGTTGCCTCCTACGGGTAAGTAAAGTTGCCTCCTACGAGTAAGTAATGTCGCCCCCCGGCGGAAAGTAACGCCGCGCCCCGCGGGAAGCAACGTCACGCCTTGCGGTTAACGGTCCCCTGGTTTAAGAGACGCCCCGGGGGCAAAATAAAAGCCGTGAAAGGCCTGTGAACGAGCCTTTCGCGGCTGTTGAAAATCCGAACTGGATAAGATACAGAACATGACGAAACATCCCAAACGTTAAATTACTACAAGAAGTCTATCAACCTGGACCAATGGTGTCAAGAAGATTTTAAAAAGGCGAAACAATGTTTTACAAAAGGACGCCCGGGGCCGGATGATAACGGCCCGCGGCTCACCTCCCGGCTCTCTCCCTCTCGCTTAACCCCCGGGTTTCAGTCCCGCCATCGAGGACTTCGGAGACGTTCACCACGTAGACGCCGTCGGCGGCGAGGGCCGGGATGGTCCGGCTGAGCGCCAGGATGGTCTCTGGGTATGGATGGCCTATGGCTATGGCCCTGCCGCTCTTTCTGGCTATCTCCACAAGCTCGGCTATCTGGCCGGTTATGTACCCCCCGTCCCGCTCGTTATCGAGAAAGACGTTCCTCGCGGCGGTCCTTACGCCCATATCAGAGGCGAGGCTTCTTCCCACGGAGCGCGGGGTGGTGCGGCTGTCGAGGAAAAAGAGGCCCTTGCGCCTGACCACGTCGAGCACCTCACGCATCCCCGCCCTGTCCTCCGTGAAGCGGGAGCCCATGTGGTTGTTGACCCCCACGGCGTAGGGCACGGTCTTGAGGTCTTCGGCCATGAGCCTTCTTATCTCCGAGGGGTCCATCGTGGTAAAGAGGGCCCCCTTTCCGGGGTCGTTGGCGGGGTCATGGGGCTCCATGGGCAGGTGCATCAACACCTCCCTGCCGCTGGAGTAGGCCTCGAAGGCGGTGGCCTCGGAGTATGGGAGCCAGGGGAGCACGGATATGGTTATGGGGGCGTCTATCTCAAGGAGGTCACGCAGGCGCTCTATGTTGCCGCCCAAGTCGTCTATCACTATGGCCACCCTCGCCGCTCCCGGCGGTATGGCCCGGGGGGCCGGGGTGGGGGTGGTGGGGACGGTGGGGGCGGTTGGGACTGCGGGGGCGGTGACCCTGGCGCGCTCCCTGGGCCTTTCCTTGAAGACCCCGGCGTAGCGGACCACGAGGAGGGTTACGACCACGCCGGCGAGGAAGGCTCCGACGACGAGCGCGGCCCGCCGGGCGCTCTTTTTCTTCTTCCTCTTGCCTGTCTTCTTAGCCATGGATAAAACGAGGCCCTTCGATCCGACCGGTCACGGGCGCGCCGCCGGCGAGGCCGGACCGGACCAGGGCATAGAGCAGCATCGGAGCAAGGGCGCCCGACGGGCCCGGAGCATGCCTTCGGGCATCACCGCCCCTCAGCCCGCCTCCTTTACGGTGTTCTTGAAGATGTACCAGCTCTTGAGGTAATCGACCGCCCTTTTGAGCTGGATATCCTCTCCCTCCTCGACCTTGGCCTTGTTCTCCTCCTCGCTTATCTTGATCTTCTTTTTCTTGTTCTTATTTTTGGAGTCCTTCTTGCCCTTGTCGGACTCGGCCTCAAGGTGCCCGGCGAGGTCGCTCTCCTTGATGTGCCCATCCATGCCGGCGCTAACCACTATGTCCGGCTCTATCCCCTTGGCCTGGATGGACCTGCCCGAGGGGGTGTAGTACTTGGAGGTCGTCAGCCTCAGGGCGGAACCGTCGGAGAGCGGGATGATGGTCTGTACCGAGCCCTTGCCGAAGGTCTGGGTGCCGAGGACGACGGCGCGGTCCTGGTCCTGAAGCGCGCCGGCGACTATCTCGGAGGCGGAAGCGCTCCCGCCGTTGACGATGACGATCATGGGATAGTCGGGCTGCGTCTTCTGCGGCTTGGCCGAGAACGTCATGTCCTGCCCGGCCCCCCTGCCCTTGGTGTAGACGATGAGGCCCGAGTCGAGGAAGAGGTCGGATACGGCGACGGCCTCCTGCAAGAGCCCGCCGGGGTTGTTCCTGAGGTCGAGGACCAGCCCCTTTATCTTCCCCCCCTTGGGGGTAAGGTCCTTGAGGGCCCTGGACACGTCCGAGGAGGTGTTCTCCTGGAACTGGACCACCCTCACGTAGGCGAAGCCGTCCTCGAGCGGCCTGTACTTCACGCTCTTGACCTTGATGATGGCCCGGACCAGGGTAAAGGGCTTCGGCTTGGTAAAGCCGTCCCTCATGATGTAGATGGTCACCTTGGTGCCCTTGGGCCCGCGCATGAGCTTTACGGCCTCACCGAGGCTCATGTCCTTTGTGAAGGAGTCCTCTATCTTGACTATCCTGTCCTTGGACTTGATGCCGGCCTTGAAGGCCGGGGTGTCCTCGATGGGGGATATGACCGTGAGCATCCTATCACGGATGCCTATCTCTATGCCTATGCCACCGAAGGTGCCCTTGGTGTCTATCTGCATCTCCTTGTAGTCCTCGGGCGTAAGAAAGCTCGAGTGGGGGTCGAGGTCCCTGACCATGCCTTTTATGGAATTGTAGATGAGGTCCTTGCTCTCCACATCCTCGGCGTAGTCCTTCTGGATGATGCTCAACACGTCGGTATATATCTTGAGGTTCTCGTAGGTGGCGTTCGGGACGGCCACGACCTTCCCGGAGACGGTCAGCGACAGGGCCGCCATCACGGCCAGCGCCACAGCCAGACCGGCCATAAACCTCACGCTCTTGAATCTTTTCAGCATCTATTATCCTCCCCTGTTGTTTCTTTCAAAGGCAAAGTATTAATATGAAAACCCATCCCCTGCGGCTTACCGGCGGAGCCGGTCCCGACCGCCGTGAGACGGTCACCAAATATTTTAACACAAAGGGGGCCTCCGGCGATACCCCGGAGGCTCATCTCCTCGAGGCGAACCACGGCGCGGGGTCTTTCGGGACCCCGCGCCGCCTTATCTCGAAGTACAGGCCCGGCGTGGACCTCGGGCCCGTGTCACCCACCAGGGCCACCTCCATGCCCCTTTTCACCACCTCTCCCTTTTCCTTCAGAATCCTGGCGAGATAGGCGAAGAGCGTGTAGTAACCGCCGCCGTTGTCTATTATCATTATCTGGCCGTAGCCCTTGAGCCACCCGGTGTAGACGACGCGGCCGTCGTCGACGCTCCTGACCGACGTCCCGGCCGGGGCCTCTATGACTATGCCGTTATTGAAGGTGACGGTCTTGAACCTCGGGTGGCGGACCTTGCCGTACTTCGTGACGATCCGGCCCCTGGCGGGCATCATGAGCCTGCCCCGGAGCGAGGCGAAGCCGTCACCAGATACATCGTCAAGCCCGTCGTCGGCCTTGAGGTCCTTCAAGAGGTCCGTCAGTCCGCGGGCGGCCTCCTTGAGCTCCGAGAGCATCGCCTCGCGCCGGGACTTCTCCCGCTGGACGCCGGCCAACAGCCTCCTCTTCCTCCTCTTTTCCGCCTCGGCCCGGCGTTTCTTCGACCACGCCTTCTTGCGCTCCCGTTCCGTCTCCCCGCTGAGGTCCCGGAGCCGGTCCTTTTCCCTGTCCAGCTCCCCGATGTTGCGCTCGTACTCGTCGATTAGCTCCGAGTCGCCCTCCATTATGACGGTGAGGTACTTGTGCCTCCTGGCCAGCTCCGGGGTGGAGGCGGCCGAGAAGAGCGTGCCTATCGCCTCGCCCTTCTGGATCCTGTATATGGCCCCGAGCCTCCGCTCGAGCCTACGCACAAGGCCCTTCTTCCTGGCCTCGAGCTTTCTTATCCTCGAGCTCGCCGAAGCCATCTCGGTGCGGAGTCCGGCAAGGGTCCTGTTTATCCTCCTGAGCTCGGCCCTGGCCGCGACTATGCTGCGGCTTACGTCCTCGATGTCGCCGAGCACCGAGCCTTCCTTCTTCTCGATGCTCTTTATGTTCCGCTTCTCTTCCCTTATCCTCTTCCTTACGTCCTCGAGCTCCTTTTTCTTTCCCGTA
>JBHHVK010000073.1:0-9159 GCA_046754205.1 Thermodesulfobacteriota bacterium | reverse complement strand
TGATTATCCCCGTGTCGGTCAGCACCTCGCGGCCCTTCATGGAAAAGGTTATGGAGGTGCCGTTGTGAGAGGTTACCACGACGGTGTCGGCCCCGTCCATCTTCTCCGCGAGCCTCAGGGTCCTCGCCTCAACCTCCTTCCAGTCCGCGGTCATCACTCCATCGAGCATCGACTCCTCGAACATCGGCATGGAGGCGTACCTCGCGGACATGCAGCTCGTCAAAAGGTCCCTGAACCGGGTATGAGAGGTGGAGTAGTTCGTAAGGGCTACGACCGCCTCGGGCGAGGAGCCGTACTCGCGGACTATGCGGCCCGCCTCCGTTATGTCGCCGTGCGAGGCCGTCTTGTCGATGAGCCTGTCGAAGACGCCCGCCTCTTCGAGCCTCTCCGTCGCCGCCTCCCCGAAGGCCTCGACCCAGAGCGCCCTCGGGGGCTCATGGCCGTGGCTTCCCGTGGCGTTGAACTCGTGGTAACGGGTGGAGCAGAACTTCCTCCCGACGTCGGAGAGGGCCTTCGCGATGGCAGGGAGCCTCTCCCTCTTGGCCCGGGTCTCGTCGTCGACCCGCTCGAAGGGGGCGATAAGGTCGGCGAAGACCAGGACCCGCTCCGTGTCGTTCACACCCAGGTTGACCTTGAATATCCTCTCCAGGACTTCCTCGTTCATCTCAGGCACCTCGATCCGGTTTTTTTCACCTCTGATTGGAATATACCACCACAGCCAGCGATGTCAATGAATCCGCGCCATATTCGGACCCCCGCGCCCGGTCCGCCCGGGATGAATATTAAAAGTTTGCTTTAAGGGTTCAAAATATTGACAGTCCCGCCGCCGCGGAGTATAATATTGTGAATTTTATAAATCAATCCTGCGCGGGGGGCTTCGATGAGCGTCTGTAAGGTTCTTGTTGTGGAGGACGAGGAATATATCAGGGAGAGCCTCTGCGAGATGCTCGAGATGCAGGGCTACAGGGCCGTAGCCGTGCCCGACGGGGAGGCCGGGGTCGAGCAGGCGAAAAAAGAGGACTACGACATAGTCCTTACCGACCTGAGACTCCCCGGCATCGGGGGCATCGACGTCATCCGCGCCGTAAAGGAGATATCTCCGGAGACTATCTGCCTGGTCCTTACGGGCTACGCCTCGGTCGAATCGGCCGTCGAGGCGATGCGCGCCGGGGCCCACACCTACCTGCAGAAGCCGCTCAACAAGGACCAGCTCCTCGTCACCCTCGAGAAGGCCCGCGAGGTGAGGGACCTCGCCGAGGAGAACGCAAGGCTCAAGGACGAGATAAAGGGCAAATTCACAGGGACCATCCTCGGCTCGAGCCCCCGGATACAGTCTATAAGGCGTCTCATCGAGAAGGTGGCCGACACCGACTCCACCGTTCTCATACTCGGCGAGTCGGGCACCGGCAAGGAGCTCGTGGCAAGGGCGCTCCATTACTGCAGCTCGCGGTCGAGGAAGAACTTCGTCCCCATAAACTGCGGGGCCATACCCGAGGACCTGCTCGAAAGCGAGCTCTTCGGGCACGAGAAGGGGGCCTTCACCGGGGCCATAGCCACCAAGATAGGCAGATTCGAGGCCGCCGACAAGGGGACCGTCTTCCTCGATGAAATTGGGGAGATGAGCCCGTCCCTTCAGGTGAAGATACTGAGGGTCCTGCAGGAAAAGGAGTTCGAGAGGGTAGGGGGCCGCGAGACGATAAAGGTGGACGTCCGTGTGGTGGCCGCCACCAACCAGGACCTCGAAAAGGCCGTCGAGGAGAAGAGGTTCCGAGAGGACCTCTTCTACAGGCTCAACGTCATTCCTCTCTGCCTACCCCCGCTGAGAGAGAGGCGGGAGGACGTGCCGTTGCTCGCGGCCGAGTTCATGAAGAGGATCTGCGGCTGTAAGAACAAGACCTTGCATGGGATAGCCCCGGAGGCCATGGCGCTCCTCGAGTCCTACGACTGGCCGGGAAACGTCCGGGAGCTCGAAAACCTCATCGAAAGGCTCGTCGTCCTCAAGGACGAGGGAGAGACCGTGACCCCGGCAGACCTCACCGAAAAGATAAGGGGCAAGGCGGAGGGCGCCGGCGCGCTCAGGACCATAACGCTCCCTTCCGACGGGGTCGACTTCAACATGGCCGTCTACAAGTTCGAGAGGGACCTCATCTTGAACGCCCTCGACCACGTCGACGGCGTCAAGAAGAAGGCCGCCGAGTACCTGAACCTCAACAGGACGACGCTTATCGAGAAGATGAAGAGGATGGGTATAACGGAACCCGTGAGCGTGCTCGGCTCCGGCGGCAAATGACCTCTCGGTCAAAATTTTGACGTAACAGGCCCGTTCTCCAAAGGAGAGGCGGGCCTCTTCTTTTCTCCCTTCCTCCCCAGGGCCGTGGAAATATCCGCCCAATACCTTTCAACCCCTTGAACCATAAGCATTTCTTATCCACGTTTGCCTCGCCCCGGCGCGGGCCGTCTTCCATGGCACGGTTGTTGCTTCTTTAGTCCTCCGAAGTCCATCCCCAGCGGGGGTCCATAACCGGACATGACGACCAGAAGAAGGGAGCGAGCAGTCGATGTGCAACCTCTTGACCGCCGGTGAAGCAAGATATGGCCGATAGCACGTTCCGGACCATCAAGGGCGTGCTTTCCGGGCGGAGCACACTTATCGCGGTCCCGGCCCTGGCCCTTTCGGCCGCCGCGGTCTTTTTTCTCTGGGCCCGGGGGCCGGGCTATCAGCAGCTCTACCCGGGCCTTGGCCCCGAAGACTCCAGGGCGGTCATCGAAGCGCTCGCAAAGAAGAACGTCCCCTACAGGGCCGACGGTACGGGCGTGAGCGTGCCCGCAGGGCAGGTCCAGCAGCTGAGGACCGAGCTTGCGGCCGAGGGTCTGCCCCATGGCGGCGGGGCCGGCGGGGCGGCGGGGAGCGCCGGGGCCGGAGAAGCGGGGGAGGCGGGTTTCGAGATATTCGACCATACCGGCTTCGGGGTGTCGAGGTTCGTACAGAGGGTCAACTACAGGAGGGCGCTCCAGGGCGAGCTCGCCCGCACCATCGCCGGGATGAAGGAGGTCGAGAGCGCGCGGGTCCACCTCGCTTTACCGGAGAAGTCCATCTTCCTTGAAAAGGAGAAGAAGGCGCGCGCCTCGATAATCGTTAAGCTCAAGCCGGGCGCGGAGCTCGGCCCGGCCAGGGCAGCCTCCATCGTGCACCTCGTCTCCGGGAGCCTTACAAACCTGAGCCCCGAGGACGTCACCGTCGTGGATACGGACGGGAGGATGTGGAGCGGGGGGGGAAGCGGCGGGGGAGCAGTCATCTCTCCTGCGAGGTACGACTACAGGCAGGCCCTCGAACGGGAGCTCGAAGGGAGGGTCGCAACGATGCTCGAAAAGGTCGTCGGCGCGGGCAAGGCGGTGGTCCGCGTATCCGCCGAGGTAAACGGCGCCCGCGTGGAGCGGACCGAAGAGACCTTCGACCCCGGCGGCCGTGTGGTAAGAAGAGAGCGGAGAGAAGGGGCGGGCACCCGCGCGCAGGGCGGCAACGAGGTCATAGATTACGAGATAAGCCGTGTCGTCTCCCACGTCGTTGAGCCCGTGGGTGAGGTGACAAGGCTCACCGCAGCCGTAGTGGTGGACGGGGCCGGGGGGGCCGTAACCGACGGGGACGCCGATGGCGGCCCGGCCGGCGGCTACCTTCCGAGGTCCCCGGAAGAGCTCGCCGGGCTGAGGGAGATGGTAAAGGGCGCCATCGGTTTTTCCGCCGAGAGGGGGGACGTGGTCACCGTCACGAGCGCCCCCTTCCATGATATCCTCCCGGGACTCTCCGGGGCGGAGACGGCCGGGGGGGCGGTGGGGGCGACGGGGTTGGCGGTCGGGGCGGGCGGCGCGGTGGAGGCGGCGCGGATTACGCCGGCCTATCTTGGGCCTGTCGTCATAAAGTACACGGCCGCCTCTATCGCGGCCCTCGTGGCGCTTTTGCTGGTGGCGAGGCCCATCGCCGGGAGGTTTTCTTACGGGAGGGGGAAGGGGCCCGGTGACGGACCGGCCCGGGGACCCCTCGGCCCGGAGGCACGGACCACGCCGAAGGCGGCCGGGGGTGAGGGACAGGCCTCTGACAACCTCGCGGCAGTAAGGGACCTCGCAAAAGACCATCCCCGGCAGGCGGCGATGGTTATCAGAAAGTGGCTCAAGGAGAATTGATGGGCAAGGACTTCGCTTTAAGGGGCGTGGACAAGGCCGCCATACTGCTGATGCACCTCGGTGAAGAGCTCGCGGCCGAGGTGGCCGGCCACATGACCCCGGATGAGATGAAGGCGATAGCCGGGGCGATGGCGGAAAAGGATGCCGTGCCCTACAGCCTCGCCAGGACGGTGGCCGACGAGTTCATGGAGGCCGTAAGGCAGGGGGAGATGAGCGTAGAGGGGATGGAGTTCGCGAAGAAGATGGTAACCGGCGCGCTCGACCCCGAGGAGGCCCGCTTCGTACTCGACCAGATTTCGAGGCAGAAGAGCGCCGGGTCCATGGAATCTCTCAAGTGGATGGACGCCGCCCTCGTGGCCGACGTCGTAAAGAACGAGCACCCCCAGATAGTCGCCTTCATCCTCACTCACCTCGACCCCGAAAAGGCCGCCCAGGTCCTCCTGCACATGCCGGAGGAGCAGGCCAGGGCGGAGGTGATGCTCAGGGTCGCCGCCCTCAGGAGGATCCCCGGCGGCGCCGTAGCCGACATCGAGGAGATTATCAGGGACCGGATCGAGGGCACCGGCTCCAGCCATGGTCAGCCCGTGGAAGGCTCGGGCGTGGCCGCCGAGATACTCGGCCGGGTGGGGCCGGACGTTGAAAACGCCATCATGGAGTTGATCGAGGAGAAGAGTCCCGAGCTCGCCTCGGATATCCAGGAGAGGATGCTCGTCTTCAGCGACCTTATCGCCCTTGAAGACGGGGCCGTGGCCGGGATAGCGGATGAGGTGCCGATGGACGTGCTCGCCCTGGCGCTGTGGGGGGCCGGCGAGGCCCTGAAGGAGAAGTTTTTCAGGAACATGGCCGAGGGCGAAGCCGCGGCGCTCAAGGCGGCCCTGGAGGCCGGGGGCCCGGCCTCCCTCTCAGAGGTGGCCGGTGCCAGGCGCATCGTGACGTCCGCGGCCGGGCGTCCGGTGCGGGAGGGCAGCTTGACCGGCGGGTCCGCTCCCGGAAAGGATGTGCGGAAGATTGTCTAAGGTGCTCAAAAAGGGTATCGAGCCCTCTCCCGGCGCGGAACCTCTCGTCATGGAGGTCTTTTCAGGCGAGAGCGAGGCGGGGCCCGAAGGCGTGATGAAGGTGGGAGGAGACGAGGTGGCCATCGAGAGGGAGGCCTATGAGAAGGGCTTCGCCTCGGGCCGCAAGGCCGGCTTCGAGCTGGGCCGCCGCGAGGCCGAGGTGCTCTTCGGCCGCCTCGGAGGAATCGTTTCGGACCTCTCGGCCTTCCGCGCAGAGCTCTACGGGCGCTGCGAAAGGGAGATTACAGCTCTCGTGCTCGCCATAGCGGGCAAGGTCATCAAAAGGGAGATAGCGGACGACGATGAGACCGTCGTCCGCGCGGTGCGGGCCGCCGTAGCCGCCGCCGCCTCGGGCGGCGGGATGGTCATAAAGGTGAACCCCAGGGACTTCGACGTGGTGAGGGAATACGCGGACGAAATCATTACCGGGCGCGACGGGGCCGGACAGGCCCCCTCCGGTGAGGTCTCCATAGCGGCGGATGAGTCGATAAGCCGCGGCGGCTGCGTCGTGGAGACGGCCCTGGGAGAGGTGGACGCCACCATAGAAGGGCTCCTGGCCGAGATGGAAGAGAGGCTCAACGATGAGCGCTGACCTTGCCGAGACCCTCGAGCGCCATGCCGAGACAGTTCGGGGGCTTCCGGCCGTAAGGATGAACGGCAGGATAACACGGGTGGTGGGCCTGGTGATGGAGGGCGTGGGCACGGGCTCTTCCGTGGGCGAGCTCTGTCTCGTCTACCCGAGGGGCGCGGGGGGCGCGGGGGGCGCGGGCGAGGCGATACGCTGCGAGGTCGTGGGCTTCTCCGAAGACCGGGTCATCCTCATGCCGCTCGGCGACGTCCGGGGCGTAGGCCCCGGTTCCAGGATAGTCGCCGGAAGGTCGGGCGCCTCGGTCTTCGTCGGCCCCGGGCTCCTCGGCAGGACCATAGACGGCCTCGGCGAGCCCATAGACGGGCTCGGCGCCATAGACGCGGAGAGCGAATACCCCCTCTACAACGCCCCGCCCAACCCCTTGATGAGGCGCAGGATATCGAGCCCGCTGGGCGTGGGTGTAAAGGCCATAAACGGGCTCCTCACCGTGGGCAAGGGGCAGCGCGTCGGCATCTTCGCCGGGTCCGGCGTGGGCAAGAGCGTCCTTATGGGCATGATGGCCCGCAGCGCCGAGGCGGACGTGAACGTCATAGCCCTGGTGGGCGAGAGGGGCAGAGAGGTAAAGGAGTTCATCGAAAAGGACCTCGGCCCCGAGGGGCTCGCAAGGTCGGTCCTGGTGGTGGCCACCTCTGACCAGCCGCCGCTGGTGAGGATGAGGGCGGCGCTCATGGCCACGGCCATAGCCGAGTACTTCAGGGACCGGGGCCGCGACGTGCTGCTCCTCATGGACTCCATAACGAGGTTCGCCATGGCCCAGAGGGAGGTAGCCCTCGCCGCCGGCGAGCCGCCGGCGACCAGGGGATATCCGCCCAGCGTCTTCGCGCTCCTCCCCAAGCTCCTCGAGCGGGCCGGCACAGGGTCCGGAGAGGGCTCGATAACGGGGTTTTACACGATACTCGCCGAGGGCGACGACGCCTTCGACCCGGTGGCCGACGCATCGAGGGCCATACTCGACGGACAGGTGGCGCTCAGCAGGCGGCTCGCCGTCCAGGGCCATTACCCGGCCATAGACGTCCTCGATAGCATAAGCCGCGTCATGACCGACATAGTCACCCCGGAACACAGGGAGGTCGCCCGGAAGGTGAGGTCGCTTCTCGCCGCCCACGCCAGGGCCGCCGACCTCATCAGCATAGGGGCGTACAAGAAGGGGAGCGACCCGAAGGTCGACCACGCCATATCGGTCATGGACAGGGTCAGGGCGTTCCTCACGCAGGAGATGGACGAGAACGTCGGCTACGACGACAGCCTCCAGCGGCTCTTCGCCCTGCCGCTGTGAATGGAGATAGACGGGCATGAAGAAGTTCGCCTTCAATCTGCAGCCGCTCTTTGAGCACCGCCAGGACCTCCTCGACCTGAAGCAGGCGGAGCTGGGCTCGGCCATGGACAGGCTCGCCGCGGAGGTCGAAAGGCTCGAGGCCCTGACCGAGGCCTATCGAAGGACCGGCGCCGAGCTCGACGAGATCAAGAGAAAGGGGGCGCAGTCCCCTGAGCTGAACCTGTACAGCGCCTATCTCGCCTCCGTGAGGCTCCGCCTCGAGGACCAGGAGGCACTGATTTCGGAGATCAGGGAGGACTGCGAGGCGAGAAGAAAAAGTCTCGTCGAGGCCTCCAGGGACAGGAAAGTCGTGGAGATGGTGAAGAAGAGGTCCTACGAGGGGCACCTGAAGGAGGCCGACAGGAGCGAGCAGAAGGACCACGACGAGCTCGCCTCCAGGCGGACCAAGGGGTGGGGGAGATGACACAGGGCCTGTAAGGCCCGGCCGAAAGGGACCGGACCCGGAGGGGGGGCGCAGCGAGCGCCCCCCCTTTTTTTGTCATCACGAGAGGCCGATGGGAGGGCAAATAGGTCATAAAAATGACATGCCCTCGTTCAATCCGCTGACCCGGGGGGATGCTCCCCGGCCCGGGCGGGCCGGCAAGGGAGGTCCCGAGCGAGCTTTATCCAATCTTTTTAAAGGGTTGCCAGCCGCCCTCAGATGCCCTCACGGCGTGGCACGGGTATTGCAAAATTTAACCCTGCGCACCCTGAAATAAGCGTCCCAAGGCAACCGAAGGGCGAACCTGTGGCGGGTCCGTAAAGGGCCCGCCGAATGAGACGAGGTCATACCGGGCATGTCCGAACAGATCCTGACGCAGAGCGAGGTGGACGCCCTCTTGAAGGGTCTTTCCGGTGGGGAAATCGCCGCGGAAAGGCCGGGCCAGGGTCGGGGCGTCAGGCCCTACGACTTCACCAGCCAGGGGAGGGCGATAAGGGGCGGCATGGCGACCTTCGAGATGATAAACGGGAGGTTCTGCCGCCGCTTGAGGTCATCGCTCCCCACCCTGATGAAAAAGACCGTCGTCGTCGCCCCCGAGGGCTTGAGAGCCATGAGGTACGGGGAGTTCATAAGGGACCTGCCCTCGCCGTCGAGCCTCAATATCTTCGGCCTCGATCCCTTGAAGGGGCAGGGGATAGTCGCCCTCGGCCCGGACCTCGTCTTCCGGATCGTCGAGAGCTACTTCGGAGGGGACGGGAGGTTTCCCGCTGCGAAGACAGGCAGGGATTTCTCCCGGCTGGAGCAGGCCGTGATAAG
The DNA here is from genome assembly GCA_046754205.1 of Thermodesulfobacteriota bacterium. Classification (GTDB taxonomy): domain Bacteria; phylum Desulfobacterota; class GWC2-55-46; order GWC2-55-46; family JBHHVK01; genus JBHHVK01. The sequence continues at coordinate 703 of JBHHVK010000073.1, read as the reverse complement.
GAAGGTGGCCGAGCTCGTCATCTCCGGGCTCGGCAAGGCCTGGGAGGACGTCCAACCCGTCGAGTTCGCCTTCATAAGGTCAGAGACGAACCCCCGCTTCATGAACATCATAGCACCCACCGAGCCCGTAATCGTCTCGACTTTCACCATGGAGATGGACGCGGCGAACGGGAGTTTCCGCATCTGTCTCCCCTACCAGGCCCTCGAACCGATAAAGGAAAGACTATTCGGCCTTCTCAGGAGCGCCGCCACCACGGACGACGGCCTGTGGAGCGGCGCGCTCGGCAGGCGTCTTGTGGAGGTGCCGCTTTCGGTCGCAGGAGAGCTCGGCAGGGCGGAGATAACCGTCGCCGAGCTCCTCGACCTCAAGGAGGGTGACGTAATCAAGCTCGACGGCAAGGCAAGGGACCCGCTGGCCGTCAGGGTCGAGGGTATAAAGAAGTTCGACGCCTCGGCGGGCGTGCTCGACAGCAATTATTCGCTGAAGATAGTGGCGTTAAACAGCAGAGGTGGAGATGTCTAAGAACAGAGACGGGCGCGGCAGAGGGGCCGACGGTGCGGCCCTTTCAGAAGGCAACGCGGCGGTGGACGGGACGCCGGTCGCAGGGCACGCCGAAAGGATGGACGAGCGCGGGCCGAGGGCCGCCGCCCCACGGCCGGCCTCCTTCGGAGACCTCGCCGGCGAAGTAAACCCGCCGCCGGC
>JBHHVK010000072.1:0-9261 GCA_046754205.1 Thermodesulfobacteriota bacterium | reverse complement strand
CAGATATTTTACAGAGGATTTTCGCCTTTGGGAGGAGTCTGCAAATGTCCCAAACAATATGGAGCAGTCGTCTGAAGGCTAAGCCTTTATCGGGCACTCCACCTGTTATGGCATGAAAAAGGCATATGGTTTTTGTACGGTATAGGCTCGGTAATAAAGTGAGCTTTATAAAAGACATCTTTTTAACCCTCCCGGGTCCGCCGGAGGCGGACAATGCCTCCAGGCGCGCCGGAAAATTCAAGGGGTAGGCCAATTGGCCGGCCCCCTTTTTGGCTAAAAGCTGTACCGCACCCTCATATAGAGGTTGTCGTTGCGCTCGAACTGGCCGAAATCCGTATGGTCCTCGCTTCCCATGAAGACGTTTGCGCCGGCCGTTACCTTGAGGTCGTCGGTGACCTTGTAGCTGACCATGGGCCTCAGGTACGCGTCCCTGTCCGATGGGCTGTAAAAGGCGAAGATGCCCGCCTCGACGGTCTGCTGCTTGAGCAGTTTGGTGAGCCTGAGGGTCACCAGGTGCCTCAGTTCGTCCCTGACCGGATCCCCCGGGGCAAGGGCGCTGCGGAATGAGTCGTAATGGAGCATCTCTTCAACCAGGTACTGGAGGCCCAGGCTCAGGTCTCCCCCCATGTCCCTCGAATAGCCGAGCAGGTATTTAACGGACGAGTTCTCGACGAGCGGGTCGTCCCCGCCGCGGTCCCGGCGCGAGTCATACCAGCCCGCCTCGAAGCTCCCTATGCCTCCGAGAAAGGGCCCCCTGACGCTCATGCCGTAGACGTTGAGGCGCGGGTAGAAAAACTCCTCCCTGGCCGGATCGAGGATCCCCCTCGGCTCCTTGAAGAAACCGAAGAAAGAGTAGAGCGCGGCCTCGAAGCTGCCTATCGTCCTGTAGGCCCTGAGGGCAAGCTCCATGTTCTCGGGCGACTTTGCCGGCTCCTTGAAGTCCCTGCGCGCTCCGGCGCCGGTGATCCTGCCCTTGAGGCCGTCGAAGAAGGAGAGCCTCTTGCCGGTTACGCTGTTGTTGGGCTCCATGACGGGGATCGCCACGACGTCAAAGGACGCGGCCTCCGTGAATATGGAGACCCTGACGGCGTCGTTAGGGAGTTTTAGGTATTCGTCGTCCCTCCCGATGAAAAACGAGACGTAATCCTTGGGAAACAGGTCGTTTACGAAGAGGAGGTCTCCCGTGCCCCAGGTCAGTATCTGTCTTCCGACCTTGACGTCGACGATATCGGCGGGGGTGAAGGAGAGCGCGCCTTCCCTGACCGTGAGGCTCAGGCGCTCGTCGTAGCCGTCGGCCGTAAGGTCCGCCTTGAAGGTCAGCTCCCCGTACCACGAGTCGAGCAGCTCCGGCGAGTGCGCGCCCTTCAGTTGGAACCTCCCTTCGAGGAGGTTGAAGGCGTCCTTCTCCGTGGTGTCGCTCCCGGTGCGTGGGCCGTAGGCGCCCTCCACGAAGCCCTTGAGGTCGAGGCCGAAGGCCGGTTGAGGCGACGCGGCCGCGATAAGGACCGGCCAGGCAAGGGCGAGGAGTATCGGGAAGACGGTCTTTTTCATGTTTCCCCACCGAGCCGCGGCTACCTGCGCACCTCTCTGGGCGGTTTCCTCAAGTAGCGCTCCCTGAAGATGCTCTCCTTGATGCCGACGTTGTACCTGACGTCCTCGAACTCGATGGTCGTCTTGAGGCCCGTGTCGAGGTTTTCCGCGGTAGCCTTCAGGACGGTCGGAAAGCCGTCTATGACGGCGGTCTCTTCCACCTCGATGGTCCTGTAGAGCTTTCCCTTTTTGTCGAAGTACTCGCCCCTTACGGGCAGAAGGGTCTCCCTGTCTATACGCGCGGTATAGTAGGAGAACTCCACCTCGTCGGCGTCCCTGGGGGTGTTCTTCAGCAAGTAGACGGGTCTGCCCTTGTAGTCCTCTTCGCCCACGAGCTCGTGCGTGTCGTCGCCCGTCCTCCTTCCCGAGACGTCCTCGTAGGTAAAGGCGCCCCCGGCGAAGCTCGACCTCTTGTCGCTGCTCGCTATCCTCTTTACGAGGTCTATGGCCGGCAGGTAGAGCCACCTGTCGTCGTCGCCCTCCACCTGTTTCCATACCATGAAGACCATGCGGCTCACGTCCGAGGGTTTTCTGAAGTAGACGTAGAACTTCTGTCTCCCGCCCTCTTCGACGTCCTTTCTGAGGAGCGTCATCTCCCTTGTGCGCACCCTTCCCCTTCTGTCCGTAATGGTCATCGTAAGGCTCGCCTTGCCGTCGTCTCCGGCGTAGTAGTAGGCGAGGTTCGACCTGTCCGCTATCTCGTCGGCCCCCTGGGCACGGGACGCGTGGGGCAGCGCAAAGAGGAGCGCCAGGATTAAAAGGACGATTTTTTTCATCTCTCACCTCCCTTGGTGGGCTGTGCCTCTCAACGTTTTTGCCGTACCTTGAAGACGGTCATTATGGAGGGAAGGACCACGAGCGTTACGGCGCAGCTGACGGCCATGATAGCGGCCATGAAGAAGCCGACGGTCTTGTAGGGCATGAGCGGGGCGAGCAGAAGGGGCGTAAAGCCAAGGGCGATTACCACGGCGTTACGGATTATCGCCCTTACGGGCTCCTCGAAGAGCGCCTCTATGGCCATGGCCCAATCCTTCTTCTCCGCGTATATCTGTCTCGTCCGCTGCACCAGGTGTATGGCGAAGTCCACCGAAAGGCCGAGCGTAAGCGCCGAGAGGACGGCTATCGGCATGTCGTAGTTTTTCCCCGTCGCCCCCACCAGTCCGTATATGAGGGCGATGGTGACCGTAAGGGGGACCATGGAGACCAGTCCCCAGAAAATGGACCTGAAGAGTATCACCATGATGATGAGCACCATGACGAAGCTCCCGAGAAGGGCTCTGAGCATGCCCGCCACCATCTTGTCCTGCCAGACGACGTTTATATAGGTAAGGCCAGCCCACTCGGCCTTCATGTCGCCCGGAGGCGGGTTTTCGGCCAGGAAACCCTCGACGGAGTCGGTCACGCGCTTCATGTCGACGTTGTCGCCCCGCTTGAGCTGCAGCCAGATGGCGGCCTTGGTGTAGTCCGGGTCGACGAGGTGGTAGAGGTCCTCCGGGTCGCCGCTCATTTCATAGAGAAAGAGGTACTGGGCTATGGCCCCGGAGCTGTCCGGAATGGCGGCCGCGCCCGCCTCGCGGTCGGCGAGCTCATAGCCTATCTTCTTGACCACGTCGGCTATGGACGTGGTCTTGCCGACCACGTCGAGCGAGGTGAGGTGTCCCTGGAGCCTTTCGATGTAACCCATGGTCTCCGGGGACTTGACCAGGCCGGGCTCGTCGCCCTCGAGCACGAGGTAGGCCATGTAGGTGCCCCCGAAGTGTTCGTTGAGGACGCGGTCGGCCACGCGTATCCTGTGGCCCTTGGTAAACCAGTGAACCGGGTTGTCGTTTACGACTATAAGGCTTACGCCGTAAGCGGAAGCTGCGACCATGAGGAGGGTGACCACGAGCACCCACCTGGCACTCCTCTGCCCGGTGCTCAGGCGCCCGAGGGCGCGCTGGACCCCGGCCAGCCTGTCCGGGCCCCTCCGTCCCGACGCGAGCCCGGTGAGGAACCTTTCGGGCATCAGCATGGTGAAGGCCGGGACGAGCGTAATGGTAAGGAGCCAGGCGCTCATGATGCCGAAGGCCACGAAGAGCCCGAAGACGCGTACCGGGGGAATGGGGGTAAGGGCGAGCGAAGCGAAACCGACGGACGAGGTTACCGACGTATAGAGCATGGGGGTCATGAGCCTGTCGAAGACCCTGGCGAAGGTCTCCTTTTTGCCCGCTCCCCCGCGGTACTCGTCGAAGAACTCGCTCAGGACGTGGACGCTGTCGACCACGGCTATGGGCATCAGGAATATCGGTATCATGGAGCTCATGATGTGGACCGTGTAGCCTGAGCCGATAAGGAGCCCCATGGTCCAGACAATGCTCACCATGGCCACTATCATGGGCGAGATGACCAGCGAGACGCGCCTGAAGAACAGGAGCATCAGGAGGAAGATGATAAGTCCGGCCAGCGGCGCGGAGACGGCCATCTGCCGGAACATCTCCACGCCGAAGGTGTCCTCGGCGACGGGAAGCCCGGTTATGTGGTACACTTCCGTGCCGGGGTGGCGCTCTATTATCTTCTCGATCTCCTTTGATATGCGCCAGCTCTGGTCCTTTTCCCTGATGGGTACGGCTATGGCCACGGCCCTGCCGTCACCGGAGACGAGCATGTCCCTGAGGATGGGGTTTTCAAGGGCCGCGTCCCGGACCGCTCGGGCCCCGGCGGGGTCCGTGACCCCATTTTTCATCAGCGGCTCGATCGTCAGCACGCCGCCCGCGCCCCTGATGTCGTCGGTGGTCGTAAGGCTTACGAGGTCGTACGAGATGACCCCGTCTATCCCGGCTATCTCCTCGGTTACGGCGGCTATGCGTGCGAGGGTCTCGGGGACGAATACGCCCTCGGGGCTGGAGTCGTCGACCACGCCGACGACTATGCTGTCGTGGAGGGCGAACTCACGCTTCAACTCCCTGTGCGTCACCCGGGCCGGCTCCTCCGGGGTGAGCATGTTCTCCGGGTCCGTATCGACCTTTATCTTCGGGAATTGAAAGATGAAGACCACCGTTACCAGGGCATAAAAAAGAACGACGGCCCAGGGGTGGTTGAGCGATTTTTCCGTTATCCTGTGCAGGATCATCGCTTGACTCCGGTCAGCCCCTGAAGCCGTGGGCTCTCAACGGGCTTAGCAGGCCGGGCGGCCCCTCAGCCGGCCTCACGGGCCCCGCATTTTTCCTCGCCGAATATCCACCCGAGAATATTCATCATGGGACACCAGTTGGTTATGCCGGACTGAAAGAGGTTCAACCCGACAAAGGCGGTAAAGAGGAGCCAGTACTCCGAATGGACCCTCGAAAGGACGAGGCTTGCGATGACGAACGTTCCGGCTATGAGCCTCAAGTATCTCTCCATGCGCATTTCAGTACCTCCGGGAGTTTTATTAATCAGCCGCGGGCGGCCGTTTATCCGGCGCCATTTTTCTCTTCGAACCTGTCCATGAGCCTTTGCTTTTCCGATAACTGCTCCATGAGGACCTCCCTCATGAGACGGCAAGCCTCTATTATCTTGGGGTTGGCCATGGAGTAGAAGATGTGCGTGCCCTCTCTTCTGGCCCGAACCATTTCGGCGCGTTTCAGGACCGCCAGGTGCTGTGAGATGTTGGACTTCGTGAGCCCCATGGATTCGACCATTTCGCTGACGGTCTTCTCCCCTTCCTTGAGGGCGTAGATTATCGCCATCCTTACGGGGTTGGCCATTGTCTTGCACACGTTCGCCTGAAGTTTGAAGAGCTCTTTCATGGACCCCCCCTGCAAGGATGACGTTGTTTGTTGCGTTGATTAGATGTAACAGAACTATATTGTTGCATAGTTTAGAAACTATGTCAAGGAATATCGCCCGGGATGTCCTTTTTTCGATCCGACTTTCTGAAAAATGGGATGTAGATAACGGATGGAGGCCGGCGAGCAGGTTATTCGAGAGAGGCGCCCTGCCGTAGCGGACGTAACTTTTGCCCGTAAGCGGCCCGGCCTCGGGCGTCCAGCGCCCGCCGGGAGTGCGCGGGGAGATGGCTCAGGGGAGTATGGTCACCGTCAGGGTGTCGGTGTACAGGCCCACGGAGACGTCCTGTCCGGCGAAGAGCCTCCCGTAAACGGTGGCCACCCAGGGTTTTTTCTTGCGCACGCGTTTTTTGCGTGTGCGCGTCCCGCCCGTGCCGTCTCCCCATATCCTGCGCATGCGGGGACCCGTGAAGAGGTTGTAGTTCAGCACCTCGCCCGTGATTGCATGCCTCAACTGTCTCGGGTTGAAGACCCCGGAATTTGCGCTCGGCCCGATAAGTATCTTTATCTTGGCCTTGCGCTTTTTTCGCTTCTTGTTGCACGAAACGGTGATAGTCCCGGTGGAGTCGGTGTGGGTCACCTGAAAGACGTCGTAGGCGCCGAAGTTTACTCCCGTGGTCGAGACCGTGCAGGCGGCGTGGGCCATTGAGCCGCAGGCGGCCGCTATGACCAGGGTGGCCAGGAGGGCGAGGATTATCCTATAAGGTCTCTTCACAGGTCACTTCCCCGAGGTCTATGACAACCTCGTCGCTTTCGGGTATCGTTATCTCGAGCGTGCACCCCCGGCCCTCGAACTCGGCCCCGGCGGCGTAACTCCCCGGCGGGATGTCTTCAAGGTAGAACTCTCCGTCCCTGCCCGTGGAGAAGGTGACGACGGAGCCGTCCACGTCCATCTTGACCTCGGCGAACTCGGCGCTCTCGGCCGCCCCCTGCATCTCGGCCGTACCGATCCGGAGCCTCCCGGTCACGGCCTGGAACCTCTTTACGGGGAACTCGATTAACGAGCCGCTCCGGAACGCCGGCGAGATGGCCTTCTCCGCGTCCGTTATGGTGTAGTTCATGGGGACGTTGCTGCTGTCGATGGATATCTGGTTGTCGTAGTACGAGCTCATGTCCGTTACGAAGACCCTGCCCGACGGCCCCGTGCGCCCCACCTCCTGGTTGTTGTTGTAGACGCTGACGCCCTCGATATCCGCGACCTTCACGACACCGAAGCTGTCCGTTACGGGGCGGCTCAGGCCGACGGCCCCCCCGGCGTAGACCACGCCCCCCGAGGCCGTCAGCTCGTATACCTCGCTGCCGGGGGTGTCGGTGTCAAAGGCCCGGTACTCTCCGGTGTATACGCCGTACCTGCCGTTGTACTGGAGAAAAGAGTTGATGGAGTTGGTCTCGACACCGGAGAGGTCCTCCCTCGCGTAGGAGCCCCTGTACCCGAAACCCTCGCCGACGGGTGCGTTCTTCATCACCTGGAACTCCTCCCTGTCGGAGTCCCCGTCCACCTTCCCGCTCGCCGAGAGGAAGGTATCCTGGCGCGGGTGGTACGTGAAGACGACGAATAGCTCGTTGTTGACCCGGTCGTTCTCGTTTATGTTCCTGAAGGTCGCATAAAGCGAGGCGTTCCTCAGAAGGCCCCTGGAGTAGGTGGCCGTGAGTATCTTCCTGTCGCTTCCCTCGCGTCTGTCCACCACGGAGTAGTCGAGAGAGACCGTCCCGAGGACCCTGTCGCCGTAGCTTACGCCCGAGCCCGCCTCGTACCTCGGCCTCGTCGCCGCAAGGTTTTTGTCCACGGCGCCGAAGTCGCGCGAAAACCCCCTGAACAGCAGCCTCGCGCCCAGGTGTTTGCCGAGATAGGAGTGCGCGAGCGTCCCTGCGTAGCCGTACCTGCCGCCGCTTTCGTGGCTCATGAGAAAGGCGAGGTTCGATACCCCGGCGCGGCGGCTCAGGTAGGAGGCGACGGGACCGAGGCTCAAGACCCCTTCGGCGCCCTCCGCCTCGAAGCCGGCCGTAAGGCTGTCGCTGAACCCGTACCTGTGGAAGGCCGAGAAGGCCGCTCTTCCGTAATCGTTGCTCCTGGTGCCGAACCCCTCTCTCAGGAAGCCGGCGTTGTAGCTGTACTCGTGGAGCCCTTTGGCCAACACGCTGTCCGAGAAGTAGAAGGGCAGAGAGACCCTCTTAACCCTTCCGAGGGCGTCTTTTATCACAAGCTCGATGTCGCTCGCCCCGGAGTAGGAGGAGATGTTCTTCAGCTCGAACTCCCCGGGGGCGAGCAGTTCCTTTTCGATGAGCATGCCGTCGAGGTAGACCTCCACGTCGGAGGGGGTGGCAAGAAGTCCCGTGGTGCCGAACGTGGGCTGCCTTATGAAGTAGGGGTCTATGCGGTAGACCTTGGCGAGGCTCAGGCCCCCCATGTTGAGGTTGCTCCCGAGCTCTCCCGAGGAGGCGAAGAAATCCCCGGCGACGAGACGCTGCATGCGGGAGCGGCTGTCGTAGGTGACGTTGCTCGTAAGCCTGACGAAGCGTTCGTCGCCGGGGGTCTTGGTGAAGGTGGAGTCCGTCTGGAAGAGCACGTTGTACGCGCGCAGGCCCAATTCGCTCGTAACGTCGAAGCTCTGAAAGTCGAAGTCGTCCTCGGCGATGTAGTCGAGCCGGTAGTTGAAAAAGGCGCTCGTCTCCCCGTCGGTGTATGTTACCCTCGGGTGCCTCCGGGGCATGTAGTCGATGGTAGTCCCGGGAAGCAGCTCCGGAGGGACCTCTATGGCGAGGGCGAGCCTGTCCTCGTCGTATGTGAAGGTGACCCCGGGCATGGACCTGAGCGACACGTGGCTCTCGCCGCCGACCGCCGAGGTCTCGCCGCGGACGTCTTTGAGTCCCATCGTACCGAAGTCATCCATGCGTATCAGAAAGTCTCCCCCGGGGGCGGCCTGTACGAAGAAGTCCCCCTTCGGCGTGTGGTTCAGCGTAATCGAGACTATCATCGTCCCGTCCCCGGCGGCCTCGATACCCGCGGACGGGATCCCGGCGGGCGCGGGCGCCACGGGTGCCGGCTCCGCGGGGGCGGGCTCGTCGGGGGCGGTGATTACTATCTCTCCGGCCGGCGTTATCCTTACCCTGTTGCCCGGGTATATGAGGTCCGGGTTTTTGATGTGGGGGTTGAGCCTCCAGACCCTGCGCCACTTGAGGGGGTCCTTGAGGAGCTTGCGTGTTATGTCCCAGAGGGTGTCTCCCTTTTTGATGACGTAGTATTCGGGCGAGTTCCGCCCGGCCTCTTCCGCCCCCGCCCAGGTCGATGTCAGGGGCAGCGTCAGCAGAAGGAGCAACAGCAGCAGGAGTCTCTTTTGAAGCTGAAAGCCTTTTTGCATTTCCGGTTGTGTCGATTACCCCTTCCCGGTATTCCCCTGGCCGTCCGCGTTCCCCGGGGGCGCACAACCGATCTCCGCTGCGTCGATCCCGCCTTCAAGGTCGAGCCTGTCGGTGCCGACCTTTATCGTTATCTTATCCAGGTTTCCGCACACGTCCCGTGGTATCGTGGCCGTATAGCGTCTTGAAACCCCGGCAAGGAGGTACCAGCCGCCGAGCTCCTGGGCGAAGATCTCCTTGCCCTCTCCGTCCGTGCCCGTCACCTCCACCGAGGTGATTACGAGGTGCACGTTGCCGCCCCTCCGAACATGGATTTGAGGAAACTCACTGAGTACTTGGGGTAATTCCCCCACCAGTTGGCACTGAGAGGGTCACTGGTCTTTGGAGTCCACTTTTTGTTGTAGACCTCCAGGGATACGTTGGATGACCTGGGCGTCTTAAGGTAGCCCGGCCAGATGTGAAACAGCAGGCAGTGGTCGGTCGAGCCTTGGACGTTGGACTCGCCCCG
>JBHHVK010000071.1:0-9278 GCA_046754205.1 Thermodesulfobacteriota bacterium | reverse complement strand
GGAAGTAATAAAAGGTCGTTCCAGCACATCGATCCTCTCCCCGCAGGGGAGGGGAAGGAATAAAAGGTCGTTCCGGCGCCTCGATCCTCTCCCCGGTGGGGGGAACCAACAAAAAAATCGTTCCAAAGCAGAAAACCCATGGACAGGATAACCATAAAAGGGGCCCGGGTTCACAACCTGAAGTCCATCGACCTCGAGATACCGAGGGACCGCTTCGTCGTCATCACCGGGGTTTCGGGCTCGGGCAAATCTTCGCTCGCCTTCGACACCATATACGCCGAGGGGCAGAGGAGGTACGTCGAGTCCCTTTCGGCCTACGCCCGCCAGTTCCTTGAGCAGATGGACAAGCCCGACGTGGAGTCCATAGAGGGGCTCAGCCCCGCCATATCCATAGAGCAGAAGACCACGTCGAGGAACCCCCGCTCCACCGTCGGCACCGTGACCGAGGTCTACGACTACCTGAGGCTCCTCTTCGCCCGCATAGGCCGCCCCTTCTGCTACAAATGCGGCAAGCCGATAACGTCCCAGACGGTCCAGCAGATGGCCGACCGCATACTCGAACTGCCCGAAGGGACGAGGCTCGTGCTGCTGGCCCCCATCGTGGCCGGACGCAAGGGGGAGTACCGTAAGGAGCTCGCCGGGCTCAGGCGGGAGGGCTACACGAGGATACGGATCAACGGCGAGATGAAGGACCTCGAGGACGTGACGGCCCTCGACAGGCGCAGGAAACACTTCATCGACGTGGTCGTCGACAGGCTCGTCATAAAGGGGGGGCTCGCAAGGCGCCTGGTCGATTCCCTCGAGGTCGCCTCACGACTTTCGGGCGGTGTCGTGAAGGCCGAGGTCGTCGGCGGCCCGGAGCTGCTGTTCAACGAGCGCCTCGCCTGCGTGCCCTGCTCGGTGAGCTATCCGGAGATAACCCCCACGACGTTCTCATTCAACAGCCCCCACGGTGCCTGTCCCGAGTGCGGCGGCCTGGGCGAGAAGTTCTACTTCGACCCCGCCCTCATCGTCCCGGACGAAAGCCTGTCCATAAGGGACGGCGCCGTGGCCCCCTGGTCGAGGTCCTCGGGGTCGAAGAAGGCCCGTGGGTATTACTTCCACATGCTCGCTTCGCTCGCCGCGCACTACGGCTTCGACCTCTCCACCCCCTTCGGCAAGCTCCCGGCGCGCATAAGGGAGATAATCCTGAACGGCTCCGGCGACGAGGAGATAGAGTTCGACTACGCCGGAGACAAGTCCAGGTACACCTACCGTCAGCCCTTCGAGGGGGTCACCGGGAACCTCGGCCGCAGGTACCGCGAGACCGAAAGCGAGGACGTCAGGGGCGACCTCGAGAGGTACATGAACTCCCAGCCCTGCCCGGCGTGCGGTGGGTCACGGCTCAAGAAGGAGGCCCTGTATATAAAGGTGGGGGGCAAATCCATCTGGGACGTGGTGCGGATGTCCATCGGCGATTCTCTCGGGTTCTTCTCATCCCTCTCGCTTACCGAGGTGGAGATGGAGATAGCCCGGAGGGTCTTGAAGGAGGTGGGCGAGAGGCTCCACTTTCTGAGCAAGGTCGGGCTCGACTACATATCCCTTGACCGCGCCTCCGGCACACTTTCAGGGGGCGAGGGGCAGAGGATAAGGCTCGCCACCCAGATAGGCTCGAGCCTCGTGGGCGTCCTCTACATCCTCGACGAGCCCTCCATAGGGCTCCACCAGAGGGACAACCGGAGGCTCCTTTCGGCGCTCGCCAGGCTCCGCGACATGGGCAACACCGTGCTCGTGGTCGAGCACGACGAGGAGACGATAAGGGAGGCCGACTACGTCGTTGACATGGGCCCGGGGGCCGGCGAATGGGGCGGCGAGGTGGTGGCGAGCGGCACCCACGCGGAGATTTCACGCGAGCCCCGGTCGGTGACGGGCAAGTACCTCTCCGGGGAGCTCGAGATACCGGTGCCCGCCGCGAGGCTGAGGCCCGCGAAGAGGGCCATCACCATAAAGGGGGCCACCGCCAACAACTTGAAAAAGCTGACCGTATCCATCCCCCTCGGGCTCGTTACATGCGTCACCGGGGTGTCCGGCTCGGGCAAATCGACCCTCGTGGTCGACACCCTGTACCGTAACCTCGCCCGCAGGTTCTACGGTTCGCGCGAGAGGGCCGGCGCCGTAGAGGCCATCGGCGGGCTCGAACGTATCGACAAGGTCATAGACATCGACCAGTCCCCCATAGGCCGCACCCCCCGGAGCAACCCTGCCACCTATACCGGCGTCTTCACCCCGGTGCGCGAGCTCTTCAGCCAGCTCCCCGAGGCGCGGGTAAGGGGCTACTCCCCGGGCAGGTTCAGCTTCAACGTCAGGGGGGGCAGGTGCGAGGCCTGCAAGGGCGACGGGCTCATAAAGGTGGAGATGCATTTTCTCCCCGACGTCTACGTGGTATGCGACGTCTGCCGCGGGGCCCGCTACAACCGCGACACCCTGGAGATAAAGTACAAGGGCAGGAACGTCGCCGAATGCCTCGACATGACCGTCACCGAGGCGCTCAAGTTCTTCGAGAACATACCCCAGGTAAGGGCAAAGCTCCAGACCCTCTACGACGTGGGCCTCGGCTACATCAGGCTCGGCCAGCCGTCGACGACGCTCTCGGGCGGAGAGGCCCAGAGGATAAAGCTATCCCGGGAGCTCAGCAAGCGCGCCACCGGCAGGACCCTCTACATCCTCGACGAGCCCACCACGGGGCTCCACTTCGCGGATATTCAAAAGCTCCTCGACGTGCTGATGAGCCTGCGCGAGGCGGGCAACACCATCGTCATAATAGAGCACAACCTGGACGTGATAAAGTCCGCTGACTGGGTGATAGACCTCGGCCCCGAGGGGGGCGACGGCGGTGGCCGCGTCATAGCCGCCGGCACGCCCGAGGAGGTGAGCCGCATGGAGGGCTCTCATACAGGGCTCTACCTGGCGCGGGCGCTCAAGGGGGGGCCGAGGAGGGCAGACCCGGAAAGGCCCGGCCCGACGACCGCGGCCAGGGCGTAGGTATTTCCGCGCATATAAACCACACAAGGAAGGAAACCGGCCATGAGCAGAATCCTGACCGTCCTGTTGGCCCTCATCTCGGCCCTGGCGTTTTCGGCGATACCCCTGAGTTGCGCCGCCGTCCCACCGGCGGCCTCCGAGTCCGACGCCCCCGCCGCCGCCCCCCCAGCCGCCTCGCCGGAGGAGGCCTCGGACGGCGCGGGGGCGGTCATCTTCATGTACCACCGTTTCGGCGAGGACCGGTATCCCTCCACAAGCGTCAGGCTCGCTCAGTTCGACGCCCAACTCGATTACCTCGCAAAGGGCGGCTTTGTCGTCTGGCCGCTCGAGAAGATAGTCGAGCACCTTGCCGAATCCAGGCCCATCCCGGACAGGACCGTGGCCATAACCATCGACGACGCCTACCGGTCGGTCTACACCGAGGCCTATCCGCGCCTCAAGGAGCGGGGCTGGCCCTTTACGGTCTTCGTCTCCACCGGGCCGGTGGACAGGCACTTCAACAGCATCATGAGCTGGGACCAGCTCCGCGAGATGAGCGAGAACGGGGCGACCATAGCCAACCACGGCGTAACCCACAGCTCTCTGGCCGGCCCCGGGGCCGGGGAGACAAAGGACGAGTGGCTCGGCCGGGCCAAGAGGGAGATACTCGACGCCGAGAAGAGGATAACCGAGGAGACGGGCCCTGCGCCGAAGCTCTTCGCCTACCCCTACGGCGAGTACAGCCGGGACCTCGCCATCCTCGTGGCCGAGCTCGGCTACGTCGGCTTCGGCCAGCAGTCGGGCCCGGTGGGGCCCTACAGCGACTCGAGGAGCTTTTCCCGTTTCCCCGTGGCCGAGGCCTACGCCGACCTGAAGGACTTCGCCCTCAAGGCGGAGAGCCTGCCCCTGCCCGTGCGGAGCGTGCGCCCCTGGGACCCGGTGCTGCCCGCGGGGGAGAGGAGGCCGCTGCTTGAGCTCGGGCTCGCCGAGACCGGCGCCGGGGTCATCGGCAGGGTCTCCTGTTTCGTGAGCGGACAGGGCAGGGTCGAGGTCGAGTGGACGGACAGGGGTAAGGGCCTCTTTACGGTCCGGGCCCCGGAGCCTCTCGGCACGGGCAGGGCCAGGTACAACTGCACCGCCCCTTCGGGCCGGGACGGACGATTTTTCTGGTACAGCCACATCTGGATAGTGGGCCGCGAGTAAGGGCGGCGGCGTTCAGGGGGGCCCGGGGGGGACGGTGGGCCGGTGGCGCGTAGGGGATGTTTGCGGCAACGTGGGTCTGGCGGGGTCGGGTCGGGGGCGGGGGCTCGCGGCCTGCCCGGCGTTGGCCCTTAAGCCTCGGGAGGGCCCGCTGGCGCGGTGTTGAAGGCCAGGTCCTTGCCGACGAGGCGGTCGAGCCCGTTGGCCTTTATCATCCGGCGTATCTCCATGACGTAGCTCTCGCCCCTCTGGGAATAGCGCACAAGCCCGGCGGCAAGGCCCATGGCGTCGAGCGGCCCGCCTTCGCTCCGCATCCGCTCGCGCATCAGGCGGAGCTTGCCGTAGGCGAACCCGGCGTTGAGGGTGTGCATGTAGGACCTGACCGAGGCCCGGATATCCGGGAAGGCCCTGACGCTGTGCCTCGCCCCCTCGTCGCGGTCCTCGGGGCGAAGTCCCGCGCCCCTGTTCCTGCTGAAGGTCCACTCCCCGAAGAGGCTGTTACCCTGCAGCGCGAAGCGCGACGTGCCCCAGCCGCTCTCCACGGCGGCCTGGGCCAGGGCGAGCGCCACGGGGATGGTGTCCACCCGCCTCAGGAGCCTCGCCCGCGTGGCTTCGTCGTTGACGTCCCCCTTTACGCGGTAACGCCGGGCTATCGCCCCGAGCCTCGTCCACTCGGCGGAGCCCTCGGCGATCCGGCCCTTTTCGAACTGCTCTATCATCCACCCCCTCGTCGCCTCCAGCCTCTTGTTCTCGACGATGACTATGGGGAGCAGCGTTCTGAAGAAGATGGACTTCTTGGCATGGACGACGAGGCCGTCGAGGTTTTCGGGCAGCCGGATTACCTCTATGGGCGGGACCGCCCCGGTATGGGCCGGGGGCCATGTGTAAGAGAACCTGCTGAACTCCCTTGCCAGCGTCTCGGCGTTCGCCGCGGCGAGCCTCTTGAGCTCCACGTCGGCGTCGAACTCCGCCGGGGCCACGAGATGCGTGGTGGCCACGGCCGCCCTGGGCTTGAGCAGGCCGGGGTGGATGAGGTAGACAAAGGCCGCGGACGCGGCTATGGCAACGGCCAGGGCCATGATCTTTTTAGCTGGACTCAGGCGAAGCTTGCTCTGCATGTGGACCAGACCTCTCTTGTGCGCCTTCTGTGGCGTGGAGCGGATGCGGCGGCGGCTCTCGCCCCCTCGCCCCCCTCGCCCCCTCGCTCCCGCGCCCCCGCGCCCCCGCGCCCCGTTAAGGCCGGGGCCGGCTTGTAGGAACCACCTATTATACCACCTAATATCTCTTCGGCCAACTAAAAAAATCTTTTAAGGCCTATCTTGCCGCCCCGCGCGTCGAGGTTCGCCCCCCCCCGGCGGCGGCTTCACTCCACCACGAGGACCCCCTCCATGCCCTTTGCCCTGTGGGACTTGAAGAAGGGGAGCTTTTTGTCGCAGTAAAAGGCGAACTCCCCGGCCCTTTCGGGGACGAACCGCACCGAGTGCGGTTTCCTCAGGAGCCTTTCTTTGATGTCAATGCCCGCCTCCGGGGCCTTGAGGACGAAGTTATGGGGCGTGATGGCGGCCTCGTTTACGATGACGAGCTCCACGGGCACGCCCCTTTTGACGACCACGCGGTCGGGGCGGAAGTAGTGGCTCCCCCCGGCTATCTCCACCCTTTGGACCTCGGCGGCGCGGGCCGGGGGGGGCGGGGCGCCTCCGGCGCAAAGGGCCGCGAGGGCCGCGGCGAGGAGCCCGGCCCGCAGCGGCCGCTTTTTGGGGCCACGGCCGGTGCGGGGGAGGGGTATGACGGCGGTCGGTCTGGTCACAGGCGCCTCGGGAAAATCCTTCCGGCTGTGATTATAGCATGTTTTTCCTGGGCCGGCCCGGGCCCGCTAAAAGGCGAGTTTCGAGAGGTCGGCGGTACGGAAGTACAGGCCCCTGACGTAGCCGAGGAGCGCCAGGCGGTTTTTCCTCGTCCTTTCGTCCTCGACCATGACCATGACCTCGTCGAAGAAGGTGTCTATCGTCGCCTTTATGGAGGCGAGCTCCGCGAAGAGCCTTTCGTAATCCCCGGCCCCGGAGTACCGCTCTATCGCCGGGGCGAGCCCGCTCGCCGCCTGCCAGAGGGCCCTTTCATGGTCGTCCTCTAAGAGGGCCGGGTCCGGCTCGTTCCGGTCGAGCTCAACGCCCTTCAGGATGTTGGAGACGCGCTTGAAGGCCACCACGAGGCTTCCGCAGTCGGGATGGCCCTTGAAGCCCTCGATGGCCCGCACCCTCGACACCGCGTCCGGGATATCGAACCACGGGGCCGAGAGGACCGCGTCTATCGAGTCGTAGGCCAGGCCTTCGGAAAGGAGCATGTTCCTGAGGCGCTCCTTGAAAAAGCCGATGATCGCGTCCTTTACCTCGACGGGGTCCCCGGTGAGTTTTTCCCCGAGTATCTCGATGGATTTGTCGATAAGCACGTCGATTGGTACCGAGAACTTCTTGTCGAGCATGATCGAGATTATCCCGAGGGCGCTGCGCCTCAGCGCGTAGGGGTCCGCGGCCCCGGTGGGCCTCTGCCCAACGGCGAAGCACCCGCAGATGGTGTCGAGCTTGTCGGCGATGGAGACTATCGCCCCGGGCACGGACGCCGGCAACTCGCCCGCGGCCCCCGTGGGCAGGTAGTGCTCGTATATGGCTACCGCCACCTCCGGGACCTCGCCGCCCCGGGCGGCGTAGACGCTCCCCATCACGCCCTGGAGCTTGGGGAACTCGCCCACCATGCCCGTTACGAGATCGGCCTTGGCGAGCACCGAGCTCCTTCCGAGGACGTATTTGGCGTAGAGCCCCGGGTCTATCTCCCCCGGGTCGTACCGGGCGGGGTTGAACCCCTCGGAGAGAAAGTCCTCGGGGGCCTCGCCCTCGTCATCATTCAGGGGCCTTGAAAAGCCGGTCTTCCAGCCCATGAAGAGGGCGAGCCGGGTGAACCTCTCGACCTTTTCGAAGCTCGTCCCGAGCCGGGCCTGGAAGACCACGCCCTTGAGCTCCCCGGCCCTCTTCGTAAGGGGGACCAGGATGTCCTGGTCGTAGTAGAACTTCGCGTCGTTCAGCCTCGCCCTGAGCACCCGCTCGTTGCCCCGGGCCACCACGTCCATGTCCTTGGCGAGGGTGTTGGAGACGGTGATGAAGACGGGCAGGAGCCTTCCCCGGCCGTCCGCCACGGAAAAATACCTCTGGTGCTCGCGCATGGCGTTTATTACGACCTCGCGGGGAAGCTCGAGGAATTCCGCCTCGAAGGAGCCGCTTACGACCACCGGGTACTCCACGAGGTAGGTCACCTCTTCGACGAGGCCCTCGTCGGCGACGACCGCGCCGCCCGCCCTTTGCGCCTCGCCTTCGAGCCCTTCGATTATTATACGCCTCCGCTCCTCCGGGTCGGGTATGACGTTCCTCGCCTTGAGGCCCTCGACGTAGGTCCTGGCGTCGGCCACCTCCACCGGCGCCGCGCCGGCGAGGAACCTGTGGCCGTAGGTCACGGAGCCGCTCGCGATGTGTCCGAACTCGAAGGGGACGGGCTCGCCGCCGTAGACGGCGAGTATCCAGTGCACGGGCCTCGCGTAGGTGACGTCATGGGCCCCCCAGCGCATGGACTTGGTGAAGTAGTCTCCGCCGGCCACGCCGGCGAGTATCCCCGGGAGTATCTCCAGGGTATCCCTGCCCCTGGTCTCCTTTAAGGCACAGACGTATTCGCCCTTTTCCGTCTCTATCGTTTTTATATCCTCCACCGCCACGCCCTGAGCGCGGGCAAAGCCCTCGAGCGCCCTCGTGGGGGCGCCGTCAGGGCCGTAGGCAGCCTCTTTCTTCGGGCCCCGGACCTCTTCGGTCCTGTCGCTCTGGCGGTCGGTGAGGCCCTCGACTATGACCGCGAGCCTTCTCGGCGTCCCGAGCCTCCGGGTCCCGCTGTAGGTTAGGCCGGCCTCGTCGAGCCTCTTTCTGAGGTCCTCCTCCATGGCCCCCATCGCCCTTGGTACGGCCCCGGCGGGGAGCTCTTCGCTCCCTATCTCGAAGATAAGGTCTTTTTCCATGCCCTGAATAGAAGCCTTTCCGTTGTTTTTCGCCGTGGCCCTTACCGGGCCCGCGAGCGAACAATTTATCAGAAAGGCGATTTATTTCAAGGTTTATTAGGTCGGCCGGCCGCGCCGGCCCTCGCCCCGGCGGTCCGGCCGCCGGGCGGGCCCGATAATTTCCCCCGCGGGAAAACTTTGCTTGACATGGTGGTTTTAATTGTTATATTATTTTGCATACAACCAGACTGTATACTGTATACAAAGTGGCCCCGATCGGGCTCCCGAGCCGAAACTCGCAAGCGGCGAAACCCGCGACTGCAGCGGCCGGCGCGCCGACTCCGGGCGCCGTACTCTACTTTAAACCGGGCCCTCGGCGCCTCGCCATGTCCGAGGCGTCCGTGCCCGAATCTCGCTTTTTTGTTCCACCCGACCGTACCCAGTTCCTCAAGCGGAGGTTATCATGACGGACAAGACCAAAGGGGCTCGCCCGAACCCCGGGCCCGCCTCGCCGGAGATCCTCGAAGCGGCCGTGGATAACAAGACCCGGAAGCACTCGTCCAGGCGCGGCTTCATAAGGGGCGCGATCATCTCCGCCGTGGCTGTCACCGCGACGGCAAAACTCGCCAAGAAGACCGTCTCGCTCCTGCCCGAGGTCGATTACCAGAAGGCCTATCTCGGGGACATAGAGGCGGGCGACCGCGCCCTCAAGAAGACCCGCATAACCCTGATGAGCGAAAAAGAGAAAAAAGAGCTCCTGAGGATGTACGCCGAGGACCAGGGGAAGTCCCGGAGCTGACCCATCTCCACTGTGACAAACGGAGGTTTGCCGTGTCTGATAAAGAAGAGAAGAAAAACCCCGTGGACGTCGAAAGAGGGACGGAAGGCCAGGAGGGGTCCGGCCGCAGAAAGTTCCTCAAGGACTCCGGCGCGGGCATGCTCACCGCTGCGACCTTCGCGGGCGCGGCCGCGCTCCTTACAGGCTCCGACGAGGCCGAGGCCAAGACGACCTTCGCCGAGATGTTCCAGAAGAACTACCGCCTCATGA
>JBHHVK010000070.1:0-9414 GCA_046754205.1 Thermodesulfobacteriota bacterium | reverse complement strand
GTGAGCTTCGTGGACGCGCCCCCCAGCTCTCCGGTGAGGTTAAAGGAGGGGAAACGGTCCGCCACGGCCGCGGCCACCCTCTTGTCCGCCGCGGCGAGCCTCAAAAAGGCCGCGCGCAGGTCCGGCCTTCTGGTAAGGAGGTCCGATGGCAGGCCGGCGGCAAAGTCCGGGGGGTCGGCGAGCCCCGTCGGCGCCACGGGCGGCACCTTTCCGGGCGCGCGCCCCATGAGCACGGAAAGGGCGTGCTCCGCCACCTCGAGGTTCGCCGCAAAAATGGGCCTCTGCGCCCTCGCCCCCGCAAGGTTCTGGCGCGACTGGTAGACGTCGAGGGCGGGCACGAGCCCGGCCCTGTACCTGCGCTCGACCCTGGCCAGCGTGTCCTCGAAGGCCTCTATGGTCCGGTCCGTGAGCTCGAGCTGGGCCCTCTGCTCGACTATGAGAAAATAGAGGTCGGCCACCTCGGCCGAGAGGCTTATGTAGAGGGTCTTCAAGTCCTCTCCCGTGGCCCGCGCCTCGAGCCCGGCGGCCCTGGTCCTCGAGCCGAGCTTGCGCCAGAGGTCTATCTCGTAGCCCGCGGCCGCCGAAAGCCTGTAGGTATCGGTCGTGATCGAGGGCCCCACGCCGGAGATGGCCCGCTGCTTTATGCGGCCCCGCGAGGCGGTTACGTCGAGTCTCGGAAAGAGGGCCGAGCGCTCGGCCCCGACCAGGGCGCGCGCCTGGCCGACCCTCTCCCACGCGCCGGCTACCCCGAGGTTGGCCGCGAGGGCCTCCTCCATGAGGGAGTCGAGCACCGGGTCGCCGAACCTCTCCCACCACCTGCCCACAATCCTTTGGGCCCGGTCGCCGGAGGCCCCGGAGAATGCCCCCGGCACCTCGACGGGCCTGTCCGGTATCCTCGACCTCGTGGGCGAGCATCCGGACGCGAGGGCGAGGACCAGGGCCGCGGCCACGGCGTATCCGAAAAACCCGCGCCTCACGACGCCTCTATACCCGCGGTAACGAATTTGACGAGCATCTCCGTCATCTTTTCCGTCCCTCCGTCCTTTTCAAAATGGGACCTTACCGACTCGGGTATCGGGTCGCAGTCGCATACATCGAGCATCGTATGGACGAAGGACCCCATGGCGAACCTGAGCTTCCAGAAAAGGTCCGTCTCGGAGGCGTCGGGCAGGGCCTCCTTGAGCGAATCTATCATCACCTGCAGCATGGGCAGGATGAGCCTGTGGAAGATCGTCCTTACCGTGTCGTCGGGCTCGGCAAAGGAACGCGCCACGAGCATGATGAAGTCGCGCGCCCCGGGGCTCGTCTCCTTGAAGCGGAGCGTGGGCTCGATAAAGGCGCGCATGATATCGTACACGCGGGGCCTGGCGCCCCGGTCGAGGGCGGCGCGGACGACCCCCTGCATCTTCTCCATTCGCACCTCGTTCAGCGGTATGAGCCTCCTTGCGAAGACCGCCTCGAGGAGCGACTCCTTGGAGCCGAAGTGGTAGTTTACGGCCGCAAGGTTGACCCCTGCCCGGCCTGTAATCGCCCTCAAGGAGGTGCGGTGGTAGCCCTCGCGCGCAAAGAGGGCCTCGGCCGCGTCGAGGAGTTTTTGTTTCGTATCCGACTCGTTCATACGTTTGATTAAAACATATGTTTGAATATTTGTCAAGGGCCAAGTGGCCGGGGGATGCGGAAGGGGGGAGGAGGGATGGGACGTCCCGGCGTAAAAGGGAAGACAGCTTACGCACAATGCGCCCGCCGCGGCCACGAAAAGATTTGCCCCGTTATCACAAAACCCGCCCCTCGCCACAGAAGCCCCCGCAGCCCCCGCAAAGCCCCACAAAAAAACCCGCCCCTGGAGGGGGCGGGTGGTAAAGCTGGCGGAGAGGGAGGGATTCGAACCCTCGGTAGAGTTTAACCCCTACAACTGCTTAGCAGGCAGCTGCCTTCAACCGCTCGGCCACCTCTCCGCTGTAGTCAACCGGAATGTAACGGAATTTTTTCGGAAAAAACGGGTTCGACAGTTTATATTTACCACGTCTCTGTGGTATAATCAAGGCGCTTTTAGTCGACTTCGAAAAAGCTTCAGAGGTGACGTCATGGACGAGGACGTAAAGATCTGCCCCGAGTGCGGGGCCGAGTACTTCTCACACGTTGAAGAGTGCAAGGGCTGCGAGGTTCCGCTCGTCTGGCCCGGCGAGGAGAAGGAAAGGCTGGCGGAAAAGGCCGCGGCGGCAGCGGACTCGCCCCTGGTCTGCGTGGAGGAAGGGACAGCCGACAGGCTCGCGGAGCTCGCCGGGGCGCTCGTGGCCGTGGGCATCGAACCTCAGATACTGCGCGCCCACGGCGGCAAGTCCTGCTCTTCGGGGAGCGGGCTCGGCCTCTTCGTGCCCCAGGCGCTGGCCAAAGAGGCCGCCTCGGCGATGGACGAGTACTGGCTCAACCTGCACCCCGAGCTCAAGGAGATGGAAGAGAGGATCGGGGCGGGGCTCTGCCCGGCCTGCGGGGCCAAGTTGACCATGACCACGCGCGGCGTGGTCACCGAGTGCCCGGACTGCGGACTCAACCTCGGAGGCCCCCCCGGCGGGGGGGGCGGGGGGGGCGGGGACGGCTGCGGCACCTGCTGAGGCGCGGGTCAGGCGCCAGGGCGCATCGCCCCGCGTCATTAAATGGCAAAGCCCCCTTGAGGGGGCTTTTTTCTTGCAGGCAAGGCCGCCGGGGGGGGGTGGAGGCTATACGGCCAGCTCGAAGTCTATGACCTTGAACTCCAGGGCCAGCCTGTCGTCGACGATGTCCACCCTGACGTAGGACACGGGGAAGTGGAACCTCTTGGGCCCGGCGCTCCCCGGGTTGATAAAAAAGACGCTCCCCTCTTTTTTGACCTCCGGGGCGTGGGAGTGGCCGAATATGACCACGTCGAAACCCGCCGTCTCCGGGTCCAGGTCGAGACGATGGAGGTCGTGGATTACGTAGAAGCGCCTGCCCCCGAGCTCCACGGACTGCCGGGGGGGCAGCTCCTCGGCCCAGCGCCCGGTGTCCACGTTACCCCTGACGGCGGTCACCGGGGCAATGTCGCGGAGCGAGGCGAGGGTCTCCCTGTCGCCCACGTCGCCGGCGTGGATGATGTGGTCGCAGGTCTTGAGGACCTCCACGAGCTCGGGCCTCAACAACCCGTGTGTATCGGAGATTACGGCTATCTGCAGTTCCATCGGCGGGACCTCTTTGCCATCCGTTATGCAGGCATTATAACACAGGGGCCGGATAAACGGTAACGGATTGTGTGACCGGGCGCCGGGTTCACAAGACCGCGAGGCCCAGCCCGTTAGGGGTATCGAAGACGTGCTTCCAGGCGCAGGTGATTTCTTCGAAGAGCCGGCAGGTCTGGAGCACGTCCGAACTGTTCAGGACGTCATGGAGGATCACGGGAGAGCCCGGTTTCATATAGGGGGTGATGTTGTCGAACTCCCACCTGGCGTTTTCGTAGCGGTGGTCCGAGTCATGGAAAAAGAGGTCCACCCCCTCGCTGGCGGCCCTGACCACCGCGTCCCTGGTGCCCTTGATGTCTTTATCCGTAACCCCGCGCCCGAGGAGCCTCGCCGGAGGCTTCGTCAGGACGAGGTTCTCCTTCAGATCCTCACGGATGTCGGCCCCGGCTCGGTTTTCCACGTCAAAACTGAAGACCGTCGCCCCTTGTTCCCTGGCGTACATGAGCAGATAGTTGGTCGAGCACCCGGTGTGCGTGCCTGTCTCGATGATCCTTTTGGGCCGGAAGACCTTGCATATCCTGTAAAGCACCTGGCCCTCCTCCTTTCTCACTGACGAGCCTCCTGCGCCGCCTTCGGCGAAGCCGCCGAGGTCCGGGGCGCTTGTGTCCGCGAATCTCTTTAAAAAGTCGTCCTTGTCCAAATTCCGCTCCAATGCGGCGGTGCCGCTTTTTTTCTCGATGATTAAAGCGGAGGCCGTCCTGTTATAAGCCGACCGTTACGATAAAACGGAACCCTGCGGCCGTCAAGCCATTTTTCCATGCAAACAAACCACTTCGAAGTCTTCATGGGAAGGGAGCTCTGAAATCTTCAGGAGGAAGCTTGTGCCGGTCGGCCCCTCGGCGGTCCTGGACGGGCGAGGGAAATAAGGGGAGTTTCACGAAAAAATTCGTGGCGGGCGTCTATTCTCAGTGCTTCGCCCGGGCCTCAGGCGACCTTGCCCGGGCAAGGGCCGTCCTCGAAGACCATGGTCCTGTTGCGGCCCGCGTGTTTCGCCCTGTAGAGGGCCTGGTCGGCCGCCCGGATGAGGTCATCCGGTGAGCCGGAGCCGTCGGGAACGGTGGAGGCGACCCCGAGGGAGACCGTTACGCACCTGGAAATCTTCGACCCCGGGTGCTCGATCCCGGCCTCCTCCACGGCGACGCGCATCATCTCCGCCACCTTCGCCGCGCCTATGGCCGGGGTGCCGGGAAGCATGGCGACGAACTCCTCGCCGCCGAAACGGGCCAGCAGGTCCGCGGGCCTCTTGAGCGTATTTTTGAGCACCTCGGCCACCCGCTTGAGACACTCGTCGCCGGGTATGTGCCCGAGGCTGTCGTTGTAGAGCTTGAAGAAGTCGATATCTATCATGATGACGGAGAGGGGGGAGCCCTCGCGCCTCATGCGGCGCCACTCTATCTCCATATGCTCGTTGAAGTGCCTGCGGTTCGCCACCCCGGTCAGTCCGTCCCTCATGGAGAGATGCAGGAGCTGGACGTTGAGCTCCTCGAGCTGGCGCTGGCTCTCCTGAAGGGAACGGAAGGCGTCGTCGCGCTGCAGCCTGTTTATGTAGCTCTGGGAGTGGTACCGCACCCGCGCGATGAGCTCCGCCCTGTCCGGAAGCTTGACCAGGTAGTCGTTGGCCCCGGCCTCGAAGGCCTCGGCCTTGACAACGGGCTCCTCCCTGGTGGAGAGGACTATGATGGGTATGTGGCGCGTCTCGGGCCTGGCGCGGTAGCGCCGCACCAGGTCGAGGCCCTCGACGTTGGGCATCACGAGGTCCTGGAGTATCACCGTGGGGCGGATTCGAAGGGCGCTCTCTTCCGCTTCCGCCGCCTTCATGCAGTAATGGAAGTTGATATCCCTTTCGCCGACGAGCATGCGGCGCACCGCCTCGGCGATCATGGCCTGATCGTCGACGAGCATGACCATGATGGGGTGTTTCGGGAGGGTCGTCTCTATCTTCTCGGAGAGTCGTTTATCGGGCAACATGCCTGTCCTCCTTTGCGATTGTACCCCGGCCCGCCAGCTTTGCAAGCGCCGCGCCTATGCGGTTCAGGGGCAGGACCTCCCTGGCCGCCCCGATGGCCGCGGCGGCCTTGGGCATGCCGTATACCATGGAGCTGTCCTCGTCCTGGGCTATGGTGTGCCAGCCCTTCCGCCGCATGGCCATGAGCCCCCTTGCACCATCCCTGCCCATGCCCGTAAGGAGCACCCCGACAGCCGCACCGCGCCAGAAGCTCACGAGGCTCTGAAAAAACGTATCCGCCGAGGGGCGATAGGGATAGTTTCTCGGCTCCTTCGTGTAATGGAAGGTCTGGTTCCGTCCGAGGACCATGTGTTCGTTCGTCGCGGCGAGAAGGACCACGCCCGGCCTCGGGCGCTCTCCCTCGTCGGCGATAAGGACAGGGAGATCGACAAGGCCGTCCATCCATTCCGCCATGCCGCGAGCGAACTGCACGTCCACGTGCAGGACCACCGCTATCGACGCGGGCAGGTCCGCTGGCAGCGACGAGAGCACCTCGACCACCGCGGCCGGACCTCCCGTGGACGCCCCGATGCCTATTATAAGATCTCTTGCGCCTGCGGGCACGACCCCGGCGGGTCTCGGTCCGACGGTCCGTTTCGAGGACGCGCCAACGAGCTTGCCGATCGTCTCGATCTTTTTAAGCAGCAGGTCCGCGGGTCGGCCGTCGGCCCCCTCACCGGACTTTCCTATCACGTCCACGGCCCCGGCCGCGATGGCGTCGAAGGCCAGGAACTTATCGGCCCTGACCGAGGCCGTAACTACCAGGATGGCGCAGGGGGAAACCTGCATAATCCTCCTCGTCGCCTCCACGCCGTTCATCGCCGGCATGACGAGGTCCATAAGTACCAGGTCCGGAGTATCCCTGGCGCATTTTTTTACGGCCGCGGCCCCGTCACACGCCTCCCAGGCCACCTCGTGCGCGCCGGTGCTCAGCACTATCCGGCGCAGGAACTCCAGGGCCATGGGCGTATCGTTTACTATCCCTATCCTCATACCCTATGCCGCACCTATAAGATCGGTCACCACTTCGATAAGGGTCTCGTCATGGAAACTGCTCTTCGTCAGATATGAATCCGCGCCCGCCTCGAGGCCGCGCATCCGGTCCTCGTCGCTCTCCTTGTAGGAGACGATGACCACCGGCGTGGCCTTGAGCCCGGGGTCGGACTTGATGTGGTGGACGAGATTAATGCCGTCCATGCGCGGCATGTCCACGTCGCTTATGACGAGGTCGAACTTGCCCCCGCGGATCGAATTCCAGCCGTCCATGCCGTCCACCGCCACCTCGACCTCGTAGCCCTTAGCGGCCAGAAGTTTGCGCTCCACTTCCCTTACCGTTATGGAATCATCGACGACGAGGATCCTCTTGCCGCCGTTTCGATCGCCCCCGGCCGGCGCCCTGTCCGCCGCCGCGAGTCTTCCGTCGGCAACCAGTTTTTCCACCGAGCGCAGCAGGTCGTTAACATCGATGACAAGGAGCGGTTGGCCGTCGGCCGTCAGGGCGGCCGCGGCGATGTCTCTCACCTTACCGAGCCGCGGGTCCAGCCTTTTTTCGACCAGGTCGCATTCCCCTAAAAAGGCGTCCACTATCAACCCGTACTGCGCGCCGCCCCCGCCCAGGACGACGACGTGAAGCTCCTCGCCGGACTCGGGGGTCTCGGCAAGCCCCAGGGCCTGCCAGGCGGAGACGAGACCCGTATGCTGACCGCCGACGGTAATATACCGGCGGCCTCCGGCCCATTCGATATTGTCGCGGCCGATACGCAGGGCGCGCTCGATGCGCGCCAGCGGGAAGGCGAAAGGCTCGCCTGCGATCCAGACCAACATGGAACGCATCACGGAGAGGGTGACCGGCAGTTGAAGCTCGATGCGGGTGCCCTGGCCCGGTACGGACCCGGTGCGCACCACCCCGCGCGCGCCGTTCACCACGCTGGCGACGACGTCGAGCCCCACGCCCCGGCCGGATATCTCGCTGACGGACTCCTTCATGGTGAATTTGGGCAGATAGAGGAAATCGGCAAGCTCGGCCTCGCTCATCCGCCCGACCATATCGGCCGTGGCGAGCCCCTGCTCGACAACCGTCCTGCCGAGGGCTTCGAAGTCTATGCCCCGGCCGTCGTCGGAGACGATAACCCTCAGCATGCCGGCGTGATGTCTCGCCTCGATGGTTATCGTCCCCACCGGCGGCTTGCCCCGTTCGCGCCTCTCCTCCGTGGGTTCGATGCCGTGGTCAACGGCGTTGCGGAGCAGATGGTTCAGCGGGGCTTCGATCTTTTCGAGGATGTCGCGGTCGACGAGCGTGTCGGCGCCGACGATTTCAAGGCGAGCCTCACGGCCGAGGCCCTGGGCCAGGTCCCGCACCATGCGCTTGAACCCCCGCATACCGTCCGCAAAGGGCTGCATGCGGCTTGATACGCTCTGGTGGTAAAGCCTCTGCGACAGGTTGAAGATGGTTCGCTCGTGGGCCTCCAGTTCCGACAACCGTTCGGCCAGCTCGCCGCGGCAGGCCGCGGCCACTGTCCTGGCTTCTTTAATGCGGCTGAGCCCTGCCGCCGCCTCCTGCGACGCCTCCACGCCACCCAGGGCCGCCTCCAGCCCGGCTATGCGACGCTTGAGGAGCAGGAGGGAGTCGGCATAGGGTTTGAGCCATTTCCACTGCATCTGCACCTCACCGGCGAGACCGAGAAGCTGGTCTATCTGCTCAGGGCTGATCCTGAGCACACGGCCCTTCCCTTCCTTTTTCGGACCCGTCCTGGGTTGAGCCTCCCCGCCTGCCGGCGAGACTTTAGAAGGCTCCTGGCCGTGCGCTTCCTGCCCCACCCGTCCCTTCGCACCCCCTCCGGCTTTCCCCTTTTTCGGCATCGCCGCCCTCAGCGGCAGGGCCGACAGCTCTTCGAGCAGGGCGTTTATCTCGGGCTCATGCTCTGCGCACCAGGCCCCTGAGTCGTCCTCAGACAGCTGGGACAGGCGGGTGAGCATGTCCACCCCGCCCAGGAGAACGTCCACCTGCGGGGCCGCGAGAACGATCTTGCCCGCCTCGGCGGCGACGAAGCAGTCTTCCATGCCGTGCGCGACGCGTACAGCATGCTCCAGCTTGATGATGCGCGCGGCCCCTTTTATCGAATGCGCGGCCCGCATCAACGACTCCAGCGTCTCGGGCGATCGCGGGTCACGTTCCAGGGCAAGCAGTCCGTCTGTCAACGCCGCGCCCTGCGCCTCCGTTTCAATGCGGAAGAGCTCGTGCATGGACAGGCCGCTCAGGTCCCTTTCCTCGCTCATGACAGGCTCCTCGCAATTCGCTCAAAGAGCGGCCCTTCATCCAGGACGGATACGTGCATGCCTTTCCAGCTCAAAAGGCCCTTTGTGTAATCACTCGCGGTCCCGGCAAGCGTGGCGGGCACGTCCATCAACTCTTCGGGGCGGTAACGGTGGCAGCCGTGGGCTTCGGTTACCTGGAAGACCAGCCTGTCCCCGTCCCTCTGCACGAAGAGCATCCGTTCCTTCGTCTTCTCCGGGTCTTCATCTCCCTTGTCGCCTCCGGGGTTGACCTCGAGCAGGGCGGCCAGGGATAGGCAAAGCTGCAGTTCGCCCCTGACGTTGACCAGCCCTTTCAGGATGGGTCCGCTGCGGTGAGGGATCGAATGGACCGGGCGCTCTTCGAGCACTTCGAGAAAGTGCGCCGTGGCGAGCCCGAACCATTCCCTGCCGATGCGGAAGAGGAAGACGGAGATATGCTCTTCCCTTTGCCCGTCCTCCCTTGCGGCGACAAGCTCCGTCCACTCCTTCCGTGACCCCTCCGGGGATTCGCGGTCGAGCAACAGGCGTCCCGCGCGTGAATAGCGCCTGCAGTTGGCGCAATGCTTGGCCCGCTTGAGCTCCGGGCAGTCCCTGGCTCCCCATACCCCGGAACGGTTCCAGCAATCGAGCACGCCTTGCGCCTGCTTTTCAGCCTCTTCCGTCACCTGACTTCTCTCCTGCGGCGGCCGCTTTTTCGTAGACGCGCCGCGTTCTTCGCTTGAGCAGCAGGGCGGCCACGCTGTCGCCCTGCTGCTCCTTAAGGAGGGCGAGATGCACGAGGGCCTCGTAATGGTCCGGCTCAAGATACAGGGCCTTGCGGAAACAGTCATCTGCGCCGGCCCCGTCGCCCTCGGTGCCTCTTAT
>JBHHVK010000069.1:0-9504 GCA_046754205.1 Thermodesulfobacteriota bacterium | reverse complement strand
TGGAGCTCATAAACGCGGCCAAGCCGGCCTTCAACGAGATAAAGGAGATGATCCATTACGCCAACGACCCCGGGGGCGACATCAAGACCACGATCGCCAACATAAGCGCGCTCACTACGGAGCTCAAGGGGGCGAGGGCCGAGCTCGCCGACACGGTGCGTTCGACGGCGGCCCTCATGGAAGTGATATCGAAGAAGAGCGGTCCCATACTCGACTCCACGAGCAGCGTCATGAAGGACCTCGAGGGCGTG
Source organism: Thermodesulfobacteriota bacterium (assembly GCA_046754205.1). Taxonomy (GTDB): domain Bacteria; phylum Desulfobacterota; class GWC2-55-46; order GWC2-55-46; family JBHHVK01; genus JBHHVK01. The sequence goes on along the minus strand of JBHHVK010000069.1, from coordinate 9,253 downwards.
ACCTCGACGCTGGCGCCCATGATGGAGAGGATGGACGCCATAACGGAGAGGGCAGAGGCGGCCACGACGCGCCTGCCCGAGACCGCGGCCAGGCTCGACGCCGTGGTGGACGACATGAAGACCCTGACCGGCATGCTCGCCTCCGAGTCGCCGGCCATCAGGGACATGCTCGCTGACGCCGGGGAGACCCTCGGGGACGCCAGAGAGGTCGTAGGCGGGGTGAAGAAGAGCTGGCCCGTCAGGCTCATGCTCCCGCCCGTAAAAGGGCCGGAGCTCGTCCCGCTCGACGCCTTCAAGTACGGGAGCCACGCCCATGAAGCAGGCGACCGATAACATCCGCCGCCTCTTCGCGGCGGCGCTCCTCTGCCTCCTTGTCGCCGTCATCTCCGGGTGCGCGGCGGGAGGCGCCGCGCCCGAGATGCCGGTCTTCGAGATACGCTCCGGGGAGCTGAACCGCCGCGGCGTGGACGCCTTCAGGCGCGGGGAGCTGGAGAGGGCCGAACGGATGTTCGCCGCTTCCCTTGCGGTCAACAGGTCCGTGGACAACCGCCGCGGAGAAGCCCTGGACCTCATAAACCTCGGACGCGTCTATACGGCCATGGGCAGGTTCAAGGAGGCGGACTCCGTCCTCGGCGACGCCGCCGCCCTGGCCGGTGCCCTTGACGACGGGGGACTCGCGGGCGAGGTCCACGCCACGCTCGCCAAGGCGGCCTTCCTGTCGGGGAATCTTGAAAAGGCCCTGCAGCACATAGAAGAATCGTTGAAAACCGATGGGGCTTTGGGTTATAAGGGGGAGGGCGGCAGACTTACCCTCAAGGCCCTCATCCTCATCGAGACTGGTAGGCCCGGGGAGGCGTCGGGACCCCTCGCAAGGTCGCTCGATCTCGCGAGAAGCGACGGCGACCGCGCCGGGGAGGCCAACGCGCTGCGGGCGATGGCCCTTGTCGAAGCCGCCGCCGGGAGGACCACCCCGGCCATCGAGCTCTTTGAGGCCGCCTACGAGATAGACGCCGCCAGCGGCAGCACCGGCAAGGTGGCCTACGGCCTTGAGAGGATGGCCGGCCTGCACCGCCGGGCCGGAAGGCCCGGCAAGGCCGCCTTCCTGCTCGAGAGGGCCTACAGGGTGAACTTGAGCGGAGGTTTCTCCGAAAGGGCCGCCGAGGACCTCTCGACCCTCATCGAGACATGCACCGAGATGGGCGACGGGGCGGGCGCCGCCCGCTGGTCCGAGGTAAGGGACAGGATCAGGAAAACAGCGAGACCGAGGTAACGACCGATGAAGCCGAGGATACTCATCGTCGACGACGACGAGCAGAACCTGACGCTCCTTTCCATAAAGATGGAGAGGGAGGGCTACGAGGTGGCGAAGGCCGCCAACGGCTTCGAGGCCATCGACAGGGTCTCTTCCTTCAAGCCCGACCTCATCATCATGGACGTCATGATGCCCAGGATGGACGGCTACGAGGCGCTCCGGAGGATAAAGTCCAGCGAGGATAGCCGGTACATACCGGTCATCATGCTCACCGGAAGGACCGATGTCGAGGACAAGATCATGGGCTTCGAGGTGGGCGCGGAAGACTACATAAGCAAGCCCTTCAGCCTCGTGGAGGTGGCCGCCCGCGTCAAGTCGCTCCTCAGGATGAGGGCGCTGCAGAACAAGCTCCGCGACACCGAGAAGATGGCCGCCCTCGGCGAGATGGTGGACGGCATAGCCCACGACGTAAGAAACCCGCTGGTGACCATCGGCGGCCTGGCGCGCCGCCTCTACGAACACGAGACAGAGGAGACGCACAAGGTATACGCCTCGAGGATAATAGAGGCCGTGGAGCGCCTCGAGAGGATGCTCCTCAGGATAGACGAATACAAGAGGATCCTCTCGACCACCCTCGTCGAAGGGGACATCAACACCGTCATCCTCGAAGCGGTCTCGGACATCCGCGAGGTCATAGAGGCGAGCGGCAAGGATATCGAGGTAAAGACCCACCTGATGCCGGACCCCCCGCACATAAGGCTCGACCGCATGAACCTCAAGATAGCCATCTTCAACATCCTGCAGAACTCCTTCGAGGCGATAGGGCATTACGGCGAGGTCTCGGTGGAGACCCTGCCCACGTCGGACGGGGAGATACTGCTGAAGATAAAGGACACCGGGGCGGGCATGAGCGAAGAAGAGATGCGTAACGTATTCAACCCCTTCCAGACGTCGAAGATGCAGGGGGCCGGCCTTGGCCTCACTATATGCTACAGGATAGTACACGACCACGGCGGGGAGATCACGGTGGAGAGCGAGAAGGGCAGGGGGGCCACGGTGACCATGAGCTTCCACCCCGCCGTTCGTGAAGGCAGCGCGCTGCGGGTGGGCGCCGAGGGCGGTCTGCCCGAGTCTTAGTCCCCTGGCTTTATGACCGTGTCTTTCTTGAAGTGGACGTCGTCGGTGGCTGGGTGGTCTATGTTGTAATGGAGCCCGCGGGACTCCTTCCTCGCCGAGGCGCACCTTATGATGAGCTCCGACACGGTGGCGATGTTCCGCAGCTCCAGGAGGTCGCTCGTAATCATGAAGTCCCAGTAGTACTGGTCTATCTCCTTTACCAGGAGGTCTATACGGGACCTGGCCCGCTCGAGCCTCTTGTCCGACCTGACGATCCCCACGTAGTTCCACATGAACCTTCTTATCTCCTCCCAGTTCTGAGTGATGACCACGGCCTCGTCGCTCGGGACCGCGCCGCCGGTCTGCCAGTCCGGGATCGCGGGCATCTCCACCCTCCTGTCCTTCAGGGACGCCGCGGCGTCATGGGCCGCGTGGTCGGCGAAGACGAGGGACTCGATGAGCGAGTTGCTCGCCAGCCGGTTGGCCCCGTGTAGGCCCGTCGAGGCGCACTCGCCTATGGCGTAGAGCCCGTCTATCGTGGTCCTGCCCCTGTGGTCGGCCTTCACCCCTCCGCAGATGTAGTGGGCCGCCGGGACCACTGGCAGCGGCTCCCTGGTCATGTCGAAGCCCAGGTCCAGGCACCTCGCGTGTATGTTCGGGAACCGGTCCCTTATGAACCGGGCGGGCCTGTGGGTGATGTCCAGGTAGACGCACTCCAGGCCGCTTTTTTTCAGCTCGAAGTCTATCGCCCTGGCCACGATGTCTCTCGGGGCGAGGTCCGCCATCTCGTGGTACTTCTTCATGAAGGCCGTGCCGTCGGCGAGCCTGAGGACCGCCCCCTCGCCGCGCACCGCCTCGGAGATCAGAAAACTCTTCGCCTCGGGGTGGTAGAGGCAGGTGGGGTGGAACTGCATGAACTCCATGTTCGCTGTCTCGGCGCCTGCCCTGCGGGCCATGGCGATGCCGTCGCCGGTGGCCACGTCTGGGTTGCTTGTGTAGAGATAGACCTTGCCGGCGCCCCCGGCGGCCAGCACCGTGACGTCGGCGGCGCAGGGCTCGATGTCGCCGGTGGACTTGTCAAGGACATAGGCGCCCCAGACCCTTTCGCCCCCTCTCTCGCCCGTCAACTTGGAGTGGGTAAGGAGGTCCACGGCCATGTGGTCCTCGAGGACGGTGATATTCCCGTCCGCCCCCGCCCTGGCTATGAGGGCCTTCTCGACCTCCCTGCCGGTGATGTCACCGGCGTGGACTATGCGCCTCCTGGCGTGTCCCCCCTCCCGGCCGAGGTCGAGGGCCCCGTCGTCGGCCCCGGCCGAGGCCCCCCTGGTGAACTCGACCCCTATGGAGATGAGCTCCTCTATCATCCTCGGGGCCTCCCTTACCACCATATCGACTATCTCGGGATGGCAGAGCCCGCAGCCCGCCTCCGTGGTGTCCCGTATATGGGAGTCGAAGGTGTCGTCATGGCCGAGCACGCTCGCTATGCCGCCCTGGGCGTAGTACGTGGCGCTCTCCTTCGTATCCCTCTTGGTCACGAGGGTGACGGTGCCGGCGCGGGCCGCCTTGAGCGCGAAGCTCAACCCGGCTATTCCCGTGCCTATGACGAGGAAGTCCGACCTCTTTTTCAAGACCCTGGAGCCTTTCTTGAGTGTTGTGTATTTCCAGTGCCCGGCAGCCGGGCCCGAAGACTTAAGATATCCCCAGGTCCCGCCTTTGTCAAATTTTTTATTCCCCTTACAGGGCCAATGGGAGGTGACAAAAATACTTGCCCTTTTGACCTTTGCATTGTAGACTCAGATACCACTCTTCAGTTTTGCCAGGCAGCGACGATAAAATGCCAGACGCAGGAAAGGACCCGCTGAAGATGAAGATAGGCGCCCTGCTCATACCGTTTTTGTCGCTAGCGCTCTCCGTCGCGTTCCCGGCGCCCGCCAGGGCCGACTTCTACAGGTACGTGGACGGCGACGGGGTGGTGCACATCACCAACACCCCCACCTCCGGCCGTTACGAATGGATGATGAGCGAGCGGGGCCATGACCCTGCGGCCGGCGTCTCCTACCGCCGGGGGGACTTAGAGAGGATGATCCACGAAAAGGCCATCCTCCACGGGGTGGACCCGGCGCTGGTCAAGGCCATTGTAAGGGCCGAGAGCGACTTCGACCCCGCCGCCGTATCTCCGGCCGGGGCCAGGGGGCTCATGCAGCTCATGCCCGGGACGGCCCGGCTCATGGGTGTGCGCGACATAGACGACCCGGAGCAGAACGTGGAGGGCGGGATACGATACCTCACCAGGCTGCTCAGAAAGTTCGACTGGAGCGTCCCGCTTGCCGTGGCGGCCTACAACGCCGGGGAGACGGCCGTTGCAAGACACGGCTCCATACCCCCCTTCGAAGAGACTAGGGACTTCGTAAAGAGGGTGCTCAACTATCAGGGCATATACCGCGGCCACATCGGCCGCCGCGGCCTGCGGGCCTCCAGGCCCTAAGGGGACCCCTTTATGTCAGGCGCCGGCCCTGTCGGGGTGCGGCGAACCGCTGCTCGCGGGTGTTCTTTCGGCAAGAGGTCTTTTTATGAGTTCAGGCGCGCGGCAGGGCCCGCTCAATCTCCCCAATACTCTCTCGCTCATCCGTATCGCGACGGCGCCGCTGCTCGTGGTGCTGCTCCTGTACCCGGCGCGGTCACTGAGCGTGGCCGCCACCGTCGTCTTCGTCCTCGTCTCCATCACGGACTGGCTCGATGGGTATATCGCGAGAAAGTGGGAGAAGGTCACACCGCTCGGCAAGTTCCTCGACCCCCTGGCCGACAAGCTCCTCATCGTCACGGCCTTCATCATGCTCATCCAGCTCGGGAGGGTCCCGGCCTGGGGCGTTGCAGCCATCGTTGGCAGAGAGATGGCCGTAACGGGCCTCCGGGCCATAGCCTCGAACGCCGGGGTGGTCATGGCCGCGAGCCGCCTCGGAAAGGCCAAGACCGTATCACAGATCGCCTGCCTCATACCGCTTCTGCTCCATTACCCCTTCTACGGCGTGGACTTCCATGCCGTGGGGATAGTGGTCTTCTATATAGCCGTGGCCCTGACATTATGGTCCGGGTTCGACTACTTCAGGGGTTTCATCGCCACCCACGGTTTTTCCGCAGACCCGGACTGACCCGGCCCCCTCTCCCGGCAGGGGCGAAACCCTCCGCTGCCGGGCGGTTTGGCACACACCCCCGCGCCATCCCCGATACCCGACAACAGACCCTGTCCCGGCAGGGGCCCTGCCGCCGTCTTTTTCCGGCCTCGAAGAGACCGGCGCCTCCATGACCCACGCCCGGGCGAACCCCTCCACGGCCACGGACGGGCCGAAGGACGGGGCGAAAAAAAGGCGTTAAACCCCCTCAAGGTACCCTCTCTTTGCGCCGATAAGTGGTTAAACGGCTATCAACACCGGTGTACAGTATCCGGGGTCCGGGTCCGGCGCGGCGAGGCCGGCGGTCCAGGCGGCCCTACCGGGGCCATGACGGCGCAGGCGGGGGTCGGCGATTCATCGCGGGACAACCGGCTGACTTATCACGACACCCCAAGACAGGGCGGAAAACAGATGACGGACAGGTTAGGCGAGCTCCTTCTCAGAGAAAACCTCATAACGCCCGAGCAGCTCGAAAAAGCCATCAGCGAGCAGAAAAAGAACGGGGGCCGGCTCGGTTACAACCTCACCAAGCTCGGTTACTTAACCGAAAAGGACCTCACGCTCTTTCTGAGCAAGCAGTACGGCATCCCCACCATAGACCTCAAGCAGCAGGAGGTCGACTCCGAGGTCGTCAAGCTCATCCCAGAGGACGTGGCCAGGAAGTACCAGATCCTTCCCGTAAGCCGCACGGGGGCTACCCTTGTCGTGGCGATGACCGACCCCTCCAACATCTTCGCTATCGACGACATAAAGTTCCTTACGGGCTACAACGTCGAGCCCCTCGTGGCGAGTGACGCGGCCATCAAGGAGGCCATAGAGGAGTACTACGACGTCACCGAGATGGGCATGGAGCTCGAGGGCGTCCTCACCGAGTTCGACGAGACCGACATGGAGGTCATCCAGGATGAGGAAGAGGTAGACCTGAGCGACCTGAAAAAGGCGGTCGAGGACGCGCCCGTCGTCAAGCTCGTAAACCTCATCCTCACCGACGCCATAAAGAAGGGCGCCTCCGACATCCACATAGAGCCCTACGAGAAGGCCTTCCGCGTGCGCTACCGCGTGGACGGCGTTCTCGCCGAGGTGATGAAGCCGCCCCAGAAGCTCAAGAACGCCATAGTGTCGAGGATAAAGATAATGAGCAGCCTCGATATCGCCGAAAGGAGGCTCCCCCAGGACGGCAGGATAAAGCTGAAGATGGGGAAGAACAAGGAGATGGACTACCGTGTCTCGGTCCTTCCCACCCTCTTCGGCGAAAAGGTCGTCCTCCGGCTCCTCGACAAGAGCAACCTCCAGCTCGACATGACCAAGCTCGGCTTCGAGGAGCGTCAGCTGAATGACTTCATGGGCGCGATCCACAAACCCTGGGGGATAGTGCTGGTCACGGGCCCCACCGGGTCCGGTAAGACCACCACCCTGTACTCGGCGCTTACGGAGCTGAACAAGATATCCGAGAACATCTCCACCGCCGAGGACCCGGTGGAGTTCAACCTCACGGGCATAAACCAGGTCCAGATGCACGAGGAGATAGGGCTGAACTTCGCCGCCGCGCTCCGCAGCTTCCTTCGCCAGGACCCGGACATAATAATGGTCGGAGAGATAAGAGACTACGAAACGGCCGAGATTGCGATAAAGGCCGCCCTTACGGGCCACCTCGTGCTGAGCACGCTCCATACGAACGACGCCCCCTCGACGGTGAACAGGCTGCTGAACATGGGCATAGAGCCCTTCCTCGTCTCCAGCTCCAGCAACCTCATCCTCGCCCAGAGGCTCGCCCGCAAGGTCTGCTCCGACTGCAAGGAAGAGATAGAGATAGGCGAAAAGGTCCTCACGGACCTCGGCTTGCCGCCGGGGGAGGCGAAGGGCATGACATGCTACACCGGCAAGGGGTGCGCCACCTGCGGGAACACTGGCTACAAGGGCAGGATAGCCCTCTACGAGGTCATGCCCTTCACCGAGTCCATAAAGGACCTCGTCCTGAACGGCGCCTCCACGGCCGAACTCAAGAGGGCGGCCATAATGGGGGGCATGAAGACGCTGCGCATGAGCGGCATATCGAAGGTGGCAGAAGGGGTCACGACCATCGAGGAGATCCTGAGGGTCACCATGGCCGACTGAGCCCCCGCGGCCCCGCACGCCGGGGGCCTCCCGCCCCGCCCGTCCGCCGGTCCGGAAATAAGCGCGGGAAAGACACCCCTTTGTAACTTAAGTCATTACATGCCTGCCCCCGTTTAACTTAAGATTTCCAGGGAGTCTCCGATTTACTAAGTATGAATTCTTTCAGGGAGGAAATTTGACATGGCGGTAGAGGGAGCCTCGAAAAGACTTAATCTTCAGGAGCTTCTGAGGCTCATGTTCGAGAAGGGCGGGTCCGACCTGCACCTGGCCGCGGGGTCTCCACCGCGCATAAGGGTCCACGGCAAGCTCGTGCCACTGGCCATGGAGTCGCTTACGGGCGTAAACACCAAGCAGATGTGCTACTCCATCATCACCGAGGTGCAGAAGCACAAGTTCGAGGAGGAGAACGAGCTCGACTTCTCCTTCGGCATCAAGGGCCTGTCCCGCTTCAGGGGCAACCTCTTCGTCCAGCGCGGCACGGTGGCCGGGGTCTTCAGGACCATCCCCTTCGAAATAAAGAGCTTCAAGGAGTTGGGCCTCCCCCCCGTGGTCGAGGACTTCACCAAGAAGGCGAGGGGGCTCATACTCGTAACTGGCCCCACGGGGAGCGGTAAATCGACCACGCTCGCCTCCATCATAGACAAGATAAACCAGGAGAGGGCCGAGCACATCGTAACCATCGAGGACCCGATAGAGTACCTCCACAACTCGAAGGCCGCCCTGGTGAACCAGAGGGAGGTGGGTTATGACACCCACAACTTCAAGAAGGCCCTCAAGTACATCCTCCGTCAGGACCCCGACGTGGTGCTCCTCGGAGAGCTCCGCGACGTGGAGACCATAGAAACGGCGCTGACCATCGCGGAAACGGGCCACCTCTGTTTCGCCACGCTCCACACGAACTCATGCGTGCAGACCATCAACAGGGTGATAGACGTCTTCCCCCCGCACCAGCAGCAGCAGGTCCGGGCCCAGCTCTCCTTCGTGCTCGAGGGCGTGCTCTCCCAGCTGCTCCTGCCGAGGTCCGACGGCAAGGGAAGGGTGCTGGCCCTCGAGGCGATGGTCCCCAACGCCGCCATAAGGAACCTCATCAGGGAGGACAAGGTCCACCAGGTATATTCCCAGATGCAGGTGGGACAGTCGAAGTTCGGGATGCAGACCATGAACCAGAGCCTGATGGACCTCTACACCAGGAGGCTCATCAGCCTTGAGGACGCCATAGGTAGAAGCCAGGAGCCGGACGAGTTACGCCAGATGCTCTCAAACGCGGGGTTAACCGGAGCGGCCCGGACTGGCAAGCCCCTTTCCGGACGCCCCATGAACCCGGGTACGCAGAGGTAAGCCATGCCGACGTTCGTATACAGCGGAAAGACGATAAGTGGAGAGTCGAGGAAGGGAGAGATACAGGCCGTAAGTCTCGCGCAGGCTACCGCCACTCTCAGGCGCCAGCAGATAATGCCCTCGAAGGTCAACGAGAAGAAGGCCGGGCTGAAGCTCAGCGAGATATCCATCCCCGGCCTCGGCCACAGGGTCAAGACCAAGGACCTTGTGGTATTCAGCCGGCAGTTCGCCACCATGATAGACGCCGGGCTCCCGCTCGTCC
>JBHHVK010000068.1:0-9521 GCA_046754205.1 Thermodesulfobacteriota bacterium | reverse complement strand
GCAGATGCTCGAGATATTCAACTTCATACGCAGGATAGCCCCCTTCTACAGGACCATAATCATAACGGGCGAGACCGGGACCGGCAAGGAGGAGATCGCCAAGGCGCTCCACTCCGTAAGCCCGGTGGCGGACAAACCCTTCGTCGTCTGCAACTGCGGCGGGCTCGTCGAGCACCTCATAGAGAGCGAGCTCTTCGGACACAAGAAAGGGGCCTTTACAGGGGCGGTCGCGGACAAGGCCGGGATATTCGAGGCCGCCGGCGACGGCACCGTCTTCCTCGACGAGGTCGGCGAGCTGCCGCTGGCCGTCCAGCCCCACCTCTTGAGGTTCCTGCAGAACGGCGAGTTCAGGAGGCTCGGCTCCACCACGACCCTGAAGGCCGAGTGCAGGATAATAGCCGCCACGAACCGGGACCTCGCCGAAGACGTAAGGGCCGGCAGGTTCCGCGAGGACCTCTACTTCAGGCTCACCCCGCTGACCATCCACGTACCCCCCATAAGGGAGAGGAAGGACGACATCCCTCTGCTCCTGAAGTTCCTGCTCTCCAGGGCCTGCGCCCGGACGGGCAAGGAGGTGCTCGGCTTTTCGAGGCCGGCCCAGACCGCGCTTATGGCCTACGACTGGCCTGGCAACGTCCGCGAGCTCGACAACGTGGTGGAGCAGGTGGCGATGCTCACGAACGACGCCTTCGTAAGGCCCGACGACCTGCCGGCCCACATAACGGGCCGCAGCCCCGGGGGCCGGGGGGGCGGGGGGGCCACGCCCTCCGCCAACCCCGCCGGACGGCCGGGGACCCTCGACGAGGCGATAAGGGCCCACATAGAGGGTGTACTCGCCGGATGCGGAGGGAACAGGACCCACGCGGCTCGCGGCCTCGGGATAAGCCGCAGGGCGCTCTTGAGGAAGATGGAGAAGTATTCCATAAAGTAGCGTGGACCCGCGCGCGGCCAAAAGCGCACACCAGTTGCCCCCAAAGGGCGTAACATCTCGAATTCCCAGCCAAATTTTATGGACCGCCGGTCCATCTCATCCTTTCCCACACGACCCGATATGCCATTTCCGCGCACCAGGGCGGGGCGTGGCCCCGGGGTGCCAGAAGAAGTTTAACCTTTTCAGGGGTTTATGGCACAGGGAAGGGTGGCACGGTTTGTGCAGTCATTATCTCCTGCGGTTGTTGTTACGAATTCGCGCCTGAGAGGAGGGAAGAGGGATGAAGGGCTTTTTTGGCATACTCATAGCCGCCGGGGCGCTTATCCTTTTGGCCGCCGACCTCTCCGCCGGCGAGGTCCCGAGCGCCAGGGAACGTCTTGCGGCGCGGGACGACGTGAGGCTCCTCTATGCCGTTGACGAGACCCATTCCTTTGTAATGGGCGGTCCGACCCTCCTTCTGGCGGAACGCCCGAGGAAGGTGACGCTATACGGCGCGATAAAAGGCGGACCCATGCTCGCCTACATGGTCGAGCACGACTCGCCCCAGCCGTTCGCCTACAAGAACCCGGTCGTCTCCGCGTTGACGCTGGCCGAGGGCAGAGTGGCGCTCGCCGCGGCGGGCTCGGCCGTGGACCGGACCGGGCCCACGGCCGCCGACCTCTTTCAGCTCGCCTGCCGCGCCTGCTCCAGGGCCGGGGCGACCCCAACGTTCGTCATACCGAGGACCTTTGGAAACCAGAGAAGGCTCGCAACTGTGAGCGCCGCAGAGGCCTTTGGCTACATCATCATGGGCGGCGGCCACTGGTACATCTCCTGCGACGGCGGGGCGAAGGGGGTGCGGTTCCTGGTGAGCAAGGGCTACAGGTCCCTCATCGGGGATGTCGAGACCGCGCTGGTCCGCTTCGGCCGCGCCCTTGAGGGGGTAAACTACGTCAAGGCGGGCAAGCGGTGAGGCGCCTTTTCCGCCGCCCGGCTCGCCGGGCGTTAACGCAAAAAGATGGAGGTGGATATGAGTAGCGCAAGGAAGCTCGATATTGACGGAGCGGGGTGTTCACCGCCGGAGGGGGCCGGGGGGGCAGGGGGCGGGATGGCCTGCGCGAAGACAGCGCGGAGACTCAAGGTCGTGCGCGGGACCTCGGCGACACCCGGGAGGGTGATCCATGAAAAACGCCGCCGCGAGAGGAGATACCTCGTCGCCGAGGTCAGGATCAGAAAGGCGGTGGACGGCGGGGCCGCCCTCGCCACGACGGTGAACATCTCGGACGACGGCATGGGGCTCTACACCCGCAAACCGTTCCGGGTGGGCGAGAAGGTGTCGGTCAGGATAACGGTCGTCGTAAAGGGGACGGAGGTCGTCTCCGAAGAGGTCCCCGGGACGATAAGGTGGGTGGAGCCCATAGACAAAAACTTCGCCGCCGGGGTGAGGTTCGATACCTCCATCAAGAGAGAAGACTTCCCCGTCCTCCACAGGTGCCTGGAGTACGCAAAGATAACGAGGTCACAGGAGAGATAAGAGACCGGGGGTGGAGGAGACGGAGCGCCGGGACCGGAGAGGCCGCGGCCGCTTCATCAGTGGACATGCCCCTCGTCCGCCCCGTGCCCGTCGTCGTGTGAGTGCCCCCCGTCATGTGCGTGTGCGCCGCCGTGGGCATGTCCGCCATCGTGCATGGGGTCCGAAGCGGCCCCTTCAACCCTGACCCCCACCCCGTGACCGTAGACCATGAGCCCGCCGAGGTCCGCGCCGAAGGTCATGACGACCGCGGTCGCTACCCCGAGGAGCAGGTAGGGGAGACTCGCCCTCTGTGGCGACCCCCCTCCCCAGACTATCCTCCAGAGCGAGAGTATGACGGCGAGCGACAGCACCGTGAGCCCGAGGTACATGTGGCGCATCATGATGGCGTGGACCTCGTCGGAGTGCTGCACCGTCGAGGCGGCGTGCAGCCCGGCGGCCACCGTGGCGGCCGCGCCGGCCGCGCCGAGGTAAAGGACCCAGGCCGCCGCCCGCCTGGCGCTCTCGCTCCCCGTTATAAAGCCTATTATCTCGAAGAGGAGGAAGGCGTTAAGGAGCGCTATGGGAAAGTGGACGAGCATGGGGTGGATGTTGGCCATGGCCGCCACCCCGGGTAGTATCGCTTGGATTGATCCTGGCATACAGCAGCCTCCTTAAGAGTAATGCCTGGCCGTGACCCGATAAACAGACCCCCGCAAGCCCGGGTGGGCCGGTGGGGGCGCGGCGGGTCAGAGGCCCGTGGGATGGTCGAAGAAGACGCAGTCGAGGGAGAACCTATCCCTGAGCCGCTCGCCGAGGGCCTTGACGCCCACGGTCTCGGTGGCGTAATGTCCGGCGCAGATGACGTTGACGCCGTACTCCTCGGCGTCGAAGTAGTTGTTGTGGGATATCTCGCCGGTCACCACCGTATCTATGCCGCTCGCCGCGGCCTGGGCTATGGCGCTACCCCCTCCGCCGGAGACCACGCCCACACGTGCGGTGGTGGACGGGCCGAGGCCCAGGACCCGGGGGGCCGCGCCGAGGGCGCCGGCTACGCGGCCGGAGAGGTCATCGAGGGCGACCTCGGCGTCGGAATAGACCCCTATGACCACGTCCTGGAACTCGCCGAACCGCCCGGCGACGTCGAGCCCGAGCAGGCGGGCGAGGACCGCGTTGTTTCCGACCTCGGGATGGGCGTCAAGGGGGAGGTGGGCGGAATAGAGCGAGACGCCTCCGGCAAGGAGAGGCTCGAGGCGGAGCCTCATCCGGCCGGTTATGGGCCGGAGGCCGTCCCAGAAGATGCCGTGGTGGACGATGAGCATACCGGCGCCGAGCTCCACGGCCTTGCGGGCCGAGGCCACGGTGGCGTCCACGGCCGTAACTACCTTTGTAACCTCGCCGGCGCCCTCGACCTGGAGCCCGTTCATGGCGTTGGGGTAGTCCGGGGTCCGGTCCACGCCGAGGTAGCCGTCGAGGTAGCCTACGAGTTCATCGAGCTTCATCGTCTCTGGACTCACGTTCCCGGGTTTCATCCCCCCGGCCCCCGGGGGCGGGGGGGGGCATGTCACCTCGATTTTTTCCTGCTTCCCTTTCGGGACTTTCTGGAGGCCGCCTCGAGCGCCTTTTCGGCCCACCCCCTGAGCTCCCTGCTGTCCTCGAGCACGGCGGGAGGGACCTGACGGTAGGCCATGGAGTAGGTCCCGAAGGGGCTGAAGACGGCCATACCGGCGCTTTCGTAGTCCGGCGCGTTTGTCTCGTCCACCTTGAAGTAGAGGACGTCGGCGGCGATGAGGCCGAAAAAGAGCCCCCCGGACCAGAGCCCCGCGCCCCCGAACATCCTCTTCGAGGTGACGCATTCGATGGACTCGAGCTGACTGAGAACGAAGTCAAGATATCCGGCGCTTACCGTCATGGAGCCTACCTCACAGGTCGTGCCCTTTCAGAGTAAATCTAAACCCAAAGGGCCCGTATGTCAATCGCCATGTCCTGAAAAAAAGACCGGCCTTAAACCGTCCGTTCTTTTGTGTTAGAATATCCGCTCACCGCTCAATGGAGGGACAGGGATGGACAAGGTCTTCAGGTGGATATGGAGGTGGGGCTGGCTGCCCGCCATAATAATACTCTTACTGCTCACCTGGCGCGACTACATGTAGGCCGCGCGGCCCACTCGCCCGTCCGTGAAGGGTCTTGAGGGCCCCCCTACGGGGCCCCGAAGAGGGCAAGGGTCGCCATGCGCCCTTAAGGCCCCTTGAGGGTGATCGCCGTGTCTATTGCTCCCATGGAGACGTCCCCTGCCCGCCGGTCCAGGCGGGGACGGAATGTCGCGGGTGATTGACATATCCCTGTAAGCTGGTAAGTTGGGGTTCAGAGGACTCAAGCCAACCCCCCGGCCAGGAGGCCAGGGACCCCCGGAGCGAAAGGACGGAATATGATAACAAAAGACTCCAAAAACGTACTCGTGGCGGATGACAGCCTCTTTTTCAGGGTAAGGCTGAGCGACATCCTGGCGGGAGCGGGGCATAACGTCAGGTTAGCCGAGAACGGGAAAGAGGTCATAAATGAAATCAACGCCAACAGCGACTGGATAGACCTCCTCTCCCTCGACCTGCAGATGCCCCATATCGACGGCTTCGGCGTCCTGGAGTGGCTGAACGAAAACGGTTACAAGGGGAAGTTCCCCGTCCTCGTGGTTACCGGTCTTTACGAGCCGGGTCATGTCATAGAGCGGCTTAAACGCCTCGGCGCGACGGGACTGATGACAAAGGCCTTTACGCCCGAGCATACCATCTTCAGATTCAACCAATTGCTCTTCCCGGAGAAATGGGCGCAGGGGAGCCCGAGGAAGAGGGTGCCGGTATCGATACCCGTCGATTTTACGATAGATGGTTTTACGCGGACCGGTTTACTGCTCAACCTGAGCGATACGGGGGCGTTCCTGCATACGGATGTCGCCTATCCCGTCGGGACCCCGGTACAGATGCAGTTTTCGCTGTCCGGGCTCCCCAGGATACTGGATATAACCGGCACCGTGCGATGGCTCACACAGGAGAAGACGGGAAAGACCTTCTTCTGCGGCTATGGCATAACCTTCGGCTCGATATCCGAAGAAGACAGGGTGACGCTCGCAGGCTTCGTCGACGCCGAGACGAAAAGGCTCGGCCTGTAGGCCGAAGGCCGCGGCCCCGCATCACGGACTTCCCTTCAACCCGACCGACCCCGAACCACCCCGACGACCTTCTCCACCGACCGAGCCTTGTCGCGGACCCATCCGGCGGAGCCGATATCGCCCGGACCCCTTCGGAGGCAAGGGCCTTGCGGGTGAAGCGCTCGCCTAAAAGTCGAACCTGTACCCGAGGACGATGAAGTAATCGACCGTCGAGTCCGTAGTCCCGTTGGCGAACCACTCGTAGGTCCACTCCATCCCGCCCTCGAACTCGAAGCGGATGCGTCTGGTCCAGAAGTAATCCGTCTTCATCGAGGGCCTTATCTTGAACTGGTCGTCGGCCGAGGCCTTCTTGGCGCTGAAGTCGAGGCGCAGCCTCGGGTTCAGGCGCAGCTTCGGGCTGTAGGGATACCTGGTGTTGAGGTTCAACGTTACGGTATCGGCGGTGCTCGTATCGGCGTAGCTCAGCCCGAGGATCGCGATGTCCCCCTGCTTCAGGAGGCTGGACCCGATGAGCTGGGCCGAGTAGAAGAGCTCGAACCCGGTGCCAGGCGTCGCCGCCACCCCCCCCGACCCGGTCGTGCTCGAAAGCTCGGAGACGGTGAAGTCTCCGCCGACCTGGAGCTTTTCGCTCAGCGGATGGGTAACCCCGACCGTGAAGGACTTGTTCCTGGCGGTACGGTCCCTGGCCAGCCGGCGGACCTCGTCTTCTGTGAATACCTGCAGGAGCTCGGTGAGCGTATTGACCCCCTGGCCCTGGAGCGCGTTGCTCGTGGACAGGGACGGGCTGTTCCTGTAGTCGATGGAGAAGTTGATTACCGTCTTGTCCGGACGTATCCAGCTTCCGACGAGGAGCAGGATGTTCAGCTCCCTGTAATCGACGTCGTAATCTACGAGGCTGAAGAAGGAGCGGCTCGGGTGGAAGTAACGGACCTCTCCGCCGACGGCCTTGCGGTCCGATATCCCGGCGGCCCGCTGACTGACGATAAAGGCGTTGAAGTCCCAGCTGTCGGCGATGGTCCCGAGGTCGAGGCTGAAGCCGTAGAAGTGTTTTTCCGTATCAAGCCTTCTCAGGACCGAGGAGTCGGTCGGGTAGCCGGCGACGAGGTTGGCCGTCACCTGGGGCAGAAGCTGGTAGCTCAGAAGGGCGCCGTCAAAACGGCCGAGCACGCCTCCGGAGCTGCGGGTCTGACGGCCTATGCGGGTCGATAGGCGCATGCGCCTGGCGAGCGTATCCACGTAGAACCGGCTCAGGCGGGCCACGCTTTCGCCCGTATCGAGCAGATCGAGGTCGTAGCCTCCGATGAATACCGTGCTCAGCTCATAGCGCGAGGTGCGCTTGCGAACCGTTAAGTCCACGTCGGTGGCAACGAGCGACCTGGTTATGACTTTACCGCCGAGGTCTGAAAAATTCTCGTCGCGGTTATAGAACTGGGAAAGGCTCCCGTAGAACTCGGTGGTGGGTTTGCGCTCCTTCGGCCTGCGGAGCCTCCTGCGGGGCTTCTTTCTGGCCGTCTCGAGCGCGGCGAGGCGCTGGCGGACGCGCAGAGCGCCGGGCCCCTCGGGATAGAGCACCAGGTAGGCCTTGTATTCGGCGCGAGCCCTTCTCAGCTGTCCGGCTCGCTCCCTCGCCAGGCCGAGAAGTTCCTGTGCGGCCTGCTTGTACTTGCTCTTCTTCTTGGACTTCAACACCTTGATATAGAGCCGGATGGCGCTCTTGTTGTCGCCGCGGGTCATCGCCTCTTCGGCGCTCTTCATCAGGGCCTCGAGGCGACGGTCTTCCGTCGTGGGCGCCTTTTTCTCCGCTGCGGCCGCCGCTGCCCTTGCGGTCCGGACGGGCGCGCTCGCCGCAGACGGCTCGGCCGTATAAGTAAAAACATCCTGAGCGGGCGTCTTCGGCGCCTGCGCGCCGGGGGTTATAACGCTTTCGGCCGACCTACCGGTCTCCCCTTTCGCCACCTTCGTAACCCAGGCCTCGGGGAAGCGGCGCCTGAGCCGTCTGACCGCCTTCACGGCGGCCTGGCGGGTCGGGAAGAACCCGAGACGCAGCCTGTGCCACGTCCGGCCGTCCTTCCTGATGGTTGTGGTGTAGAGCCTGCGTCCCTCGAAGAGCCCAGGGGCCGGCAGCACCGAGGCGTCGACCGGCTCGGTGGAGGAAAAGAGGTTTATCGCGTAGCGGCCGGAAAGGGCCGCTGCGCCCGTTGTCCCGGACGAGGCGGAAAAGGCCCGGCCGCCGAGGGCCGCGACCAGGATGAGCGCCAGAACCGGGATAAGGGCCGGGGCCAGGAGGCGATGCGAACATTTACCGTGCATTAAACATGTTGCTCCAGAAGTTCGATGATGAAGGTCCGTAAACCCGGCGGCCCGGCCCGGGACGAGGGGCTCCTGCAGTCCGGCCTCCATCGGGCCGGGCCCGGCCCGCGTTGCGCCGTGGGGTCCTTGAGACTACGGTTCGGCCGAGCAGGCCCCTGCCTTATCCGGGTCGGAGACGGCTATGACCAGACTGCGGTAATCGGAGCCCTGCTCCACCTCGAAGGCTACGGTGCGCTTGAAAAAGAGCGTCAGAAAAGGTCCGCCCTGGACATTGCCCTCGTAGATTACCTCTGTAAGCGCGGCGATCTCGTTCGGCGGGGGCAGGACCGTCTCCCGCGAGAACAGGACCTCCCTGTCCGCGGAGCTCGTGACGACCGGATCGAGCTGGATCCGGAGGTCGTCGCCCTTGCTGTAGGGAAAATGGTTCTTGTAGCGCACGGGAAAACTGAACTGGACGGTCACCAGCGCGCAGTCCTTTTCTTCGACGATATCCACGTCGGCCATGATGAGATGGGTTGCCGGCGACGAAGAGGCCATGAGAAGCAGCCCTGCCGTTGAAAGAACGAGGGCGATGAACAGTACCAAAGAACGCATATCAGAAGCCTCCGCTGCTCGACCTGTGTTTGCTGTTTCTCGCTCTATCTATTGTCGTCATGGAGCTGTCAGTGTACCTGTGGCAGGACCCGGCGCAATCTCTAAGCTCGCCGACCGTGTAATAGACGCGCGGTGTCGACACCTTCTTGTGCTTGCTCGACTTGTAATCACCAGCATGGCAGCCCGCGCAGTCGGGCTTGTAGGCGGCGCTCGACCACGTGGCGGTCTGGGTGTTGGACTTGTGGCAGTCTATGCACTGGACCGACGACTTGTGGTCGCCGGGGTAGCTGCCCGATGAGTGCGAGTAGCGGTTAACCGGAAGCCAGCCGCTTGTGCTGTGGCAGCCGTCGCACTGCACCGAGGTTACGAAGTGGTTGCCCGGTTTCGCCTTGGCCTTCGTGCCGTTGTGACAGGTCGAACATGAGCCGGTCACACCTGCGTGGTCAAAGCGAACGGAGAGCCAGCTCCTGGTGGAGGTATGGCAGTCGTCGCACTGGCCGCTCGTCTGTATATGGCTCGTGGGCTTGCCCGTGGCAGTAACCCCGTGGCAGCTCGAGCACCTCCCTGCGGCGCCGCTGTGGTCCATGCGCGCCCCGAGCCAGGTGGTCGTGGAGTGGCAGTTGTCGCACTGGCCGCTCGTCTGGATGTGCCCCTGGTTCTTGCCCGTGGCCGTAACGCCGTGGCAGGTAGAGCACCTGCCGGCCGCGCCGCCGTGGTCCATGCGGGCCCCGCGCCAGGTCGAGGTGGAGTGACATTCGTCGCACTGACCCGAGGTCTTGATGTGGGTCGGGTGCTTGCCAGTGGCCGACACGCCGTGGCAGGTCGAGCACCTCCCGGTCACCCCCATGTGGTTGAAGCCGGCCGACGTCCACATGCGCGTGGTGTGGCATTCATCGCAGGTGTTGGAGCTGGCGACATGGTTTCTGTCCTTGCCGACGGCCGTCCTGCCGTTGTGGCAGGTCGAGCACGAGCCGGACGCCACGGTGTGGTCCATGGTCAGGTCAGAAAACCAGTGTTTCGTGGAGTGGCAC
>JBHHVK010000067.1:0-9622 GCA_046754205.1 Thermodesulfobacteriota bacterium | reverse complement strand
CCCGATACCGCCGGTGGCGTCGCCACGGGCGAGGGGCAGGTGTGTGTGTGGGGGGGGGGGGGGTGGTGGTGTGGGAAAAAAGTGGTGGGGTTACGGCCCGTCCATGGCAAGGACTTCCACGGAGGAAGAGGGCAGCGGCTCGGCGAACTCAAGCCCGGCGACGGATTCCCTTGTATTCAGGGGCCTGCTCCACCTGATGACGCCCTTTGCCCGTATGCCCTGCTGCTTTATGAAGACCCTCAAGGAGCTTTCGGGCGTGAAAGGCCGCCCCGAGTACCTTATCTTGAGCCCCATCGAGGAGATATCCACGGTCTGGGAGTATATGGGGATATTCAGCGCCTCCTCGGTGATGAAGCAGTCCTGCTGCCAGGGGTACCTCCGCTCTCGCCTCGTCGATTCCCCCTCCTCGCTGTAGACGTTGCCGCCCACCAGGCTGTCCACGCGGTCGAGGAGGGACGACACCTTGAAGGGCTTGATGAAGTAGTTGGCGTTGAGCCCTGCGAGCCTCGATATGTGGGCCAGCGTGGGGTTGCCGGTTATGAAGATAAACCTATCTTTGAGATAGCCGTAAAGTTTGATGACGCGGTTGAAGAGCTCCACGCCGCCGATGACCGGCATGTCCACGTCGGAGATGACCAGGTCGTAGGTCCCCTGCTCGAGTTTCTCGAGGGCCTCGGAGCCGTTCATGGCGATGCCGACCTCGTACCCGGCCCCCTCGAGGGCGTCGCGGCAAAGCCGCCTTATGGCGGTGTCGTCGTCAACGACGAGTATCCTGTAACTCCGCTTCGATATCATGGTTCCCGTTTCTCGGACCCTTGACGGCACCCGGGCGGTGGCCCGGGTCGGACACTCTCCCGAAAAGCATACCACTTCAGGGGTCGAACCTTAACTGTCTTTTGGTACAGTCCCCGCCGGCCCTATGCCCTTTGTAACTCCTGCCGGACGATATACCTGTTTATCGGCGGAAGCCCGAAAAAGTTGAGTGAAAATCCACCCGCCGGGTCCGGTTGGAGGGTCACACTCCCGGCGGGGCCGGCCTCAGAAAATAAATAGAGTTATTCAGTGGTTGCGGCCATCGGCGCCATGGCGGCAGGGGACGCGGGGAAAAAATCGGCGGAGGGCAGGTTGACCGTGGCCGTTGTCCCCCTGCCGGGTGAGGAGGTGAGCTCCAGCGAGCCCTTGTGCTCCTTTACTATCGAGTAGGATATGGAAAGGCCGAGGCCGGTGCCGCCCTCGAGGGACCTGGTGGTGAAGAAAGGGTCGGTGACGCGGTCGAGGAACTTCGTGGGGATGCCCCTTCCCTCATCGGTGATCTTTATCACCACCATCTTTCCCTCCCCGTCGGAGGAGGTCTCCACCCACAGGCCCCGGGTCCTGTCACCGAGCGCATGCAGCGAGTTGAGCACCAGGTTCATCACGACCTGCTCTATCTTCTGGAGGCTCCCGCGGACCTCGGGGAGGCCGGCGCCGTAAGAGACGTGGAAGTTGTCGGTATGGCCCTTTATCTGGCTGGCGAGTATATCGACGGAGGCCCTGACGGCCCTGTTGACGTCGAAGGTCCCGTCCGGGGCCGAGATGTCCATCCTGGAGAAGTCCTTGAGGTTGTCTATTATGCCCTTTATCCTCCTCGAACCGTCGCATATGCCGGTAAGGAGGTCCTCCATGACGAGCTTCATCTCCGAGAAGGGCAGCCCCCCGAGCAGGAAGTCGCCGTTTTCGCGCCAGTAGCTGTCGAGCACCTTCAGGGTGTCCCCCCAGGCGTCGAGCAGGAGCGCCGAGTTGGACATTATGAAGTTATTGGGGTTGTTTATCTCGTGGGCGAGCCCCGAGGCGAGGGTCCCGAGGGAGGTCATCTTGTTGGCGTGGATGAGCTTGGCCTGAATGGCCTTGGCCTCCTCCTCCATCCCTATTATCCTGGTCATGTCCTTGAACGTGCAGAGTATGACGTAGTCGTCCCTGAGCCTTATCTTCTTGGCCCTGACCGAGACCGTCACCTCAAGGCCGTCCTTCCTTCGCGCCGCGAGCCGTTCGGCCCTCGCCGAACCTTCCCTTAGAGCGGAGGTCAGAAGGGCCTGGAAGCCCTTCCATCCGGCCGGATCGAAGAAGCGGAGGCACCGGTTTATGTGGTCATACCGGGTGAAGCCGAAGAGGGACTCGGCCGCGGGGTTGGAGTCGATAATGCGGTTCAGGTCAGAGCGTATGAGCATGAGCGCATCCTCGTTCTGCTCGAAGAGCTGGCAGAAACGCTCGTTGCTCTCCAGGAGCGCGCTCTCGGCCCGCCTGCGCTCCGCGGCCACGTCCATGACCTGGAGGGCGAACCCTATGTCTCCGGCGAGGTCGTCGAGCAGCTCGGTCATCTTCTCTCCGAAGGCGGCCGGCTCGGCGGAGTAGACGTTGATGCTCCCCACGACGCGGCTGCGGTCCCTTAGCGGGAAGGAAGCGCTGGAGCGGTATTCGCGGCAGAGGGCCGGGTCGCTCCATGAGGCGGGCCCGCAGGCTTCGGCCTTACGGGATATCCCGCCGGGGCCCGGGCCCGTGGCGCTTGCACCGCCCTCTCCGGCACGGGCCACCGGCTCGACCGAGCCGTCAGGGACGACCATCCCTATCCAGGCCATGTCGAACCCGCCGTGCTCCACGAGGATGCGGCAGACCTCGCCGAGGAGCCTCGATGGGTCCAGTTCCCTGACTATTACCTTATTTATCTCGAATATGGTCTGCAGGAGCCGGTTGAGGAGCCGGTTTTCCTTCTCGGCCGTTGCGCGCGCCACCCTCACCTCGACCTCCCTCAGCTCGCGCTCCACGGCCGGGGCGAGCCTCGAAAGGTTGTCCTTGGTGATGTAATCGGACGCCCCGGCCTTCATCACCGCCACGGCGGCCTCCTCGCCCGTCTTTCCGGAGACCACGATGACCGGAAGCCCGGGGGCCGCCTCCCTGACGACGCCGAGGGCCTCCACCCCTCCGATCTTCGGCAGGGTGTAGTCGGAGATGACGAGGTCCCAGGGCTTTTCATCGAGGCGGCGGCGCAGCTCCCCCTCCGTCTCGACGCGGGAGGCGGCGGGCGCCAGCCCCCGCCTTTCGAGCTCGCGCACCAGAAGGCGGGCGTCGTCTTCCGAGTCCTCTATTATCAGGATGTCGGGGGCGGTCTTCATGGTCCGGGGCTACCTGTAGGGGTGCTCGTTCATGACGAGCCAGTAAAATCCGAGGTGCTTTATGGCCTCGAGAAATCTCGAGAAGTCCACGGGCTTGCGGATGTAGGAGTTGGCGCCGAGACCGTAGCCCGCCGTGATGTCGCGCTCCTCTGTCGAAGACGTGAGTATCACCACCGGGATGAGCCTGGTCCGCTCGTCGCCCCTGAGCCTTTTGAGGACCTCTATACCGTCCACCTTGGGGAGCTTGAGGTCGAGGAGCACGACCCGGGGCCGCGCCCTCGCGTCCCTGCCCTCGTAGGGGCCGGTTCCGAAGAGGTAGTCCAGGGCCTCGGCGCCGTCCCTGGCCACGACCACCTCACCGGCGACCTCGTTCTTCTCAAAGGCCCGGAGGGCGAGGGCGACGTCGTCAGGGTTGTCCTCCACCAGAAGGATTACGTTCCCGCTCATATCATACCCCGCTCTGGCATGTCCATGATACCATTTCAGCCCCTCTTGCTCAAATCGTAAAGTAGAACGCCGCCCCGCGGCCGACCTCGCCCTCGGCCCAGACCCTCCCGCCGTGGCGCGTGATTATGCGGTGGACGGTGGCGAGCCCTATGCCGCTTCCCGGGAACTCGTCGGCGGAATGGAGGCGCTGGAAGGGCCCGAAGAGCCTCGAGGCGTACTCCATGTTGAAGCCCGCACCGTTGTCCCTTACGCGGTAGACGCCCTTTCCGTCCTCTTCGCCGCAGCGCGCCAGTTCGATGCGCGCCTCGGGCCTGCCGGCGGTGAACTTCCAGGCGTTGCCCATGAGGTTTTCAAGGACCACGCGAAGCAGCCTCCTGTCGGCGCGCACCATGAGCCCGCCCTCTATCTCGAACTTCGCCCTGCGGTCGGGCTCGGAGGCCCTGAGCGTGCCGGCCACTTTCCCCGCGAGCCGCGAAAGGTCCACATCCGCCATGTGGAGATCCGCCCTCGTCAGGCGGCTCAACTTGAGAAGGTCGTCTATGAGCTGGGCCATGCGTGCGCTCGCCTCGCGCACCCGCCTCAGGTGGTCCCGGCCCACGGAGTCGAGCCGGCAGCCGCTGTCCTCCTCCAGGGCATGGCTGAACCCGTCGATTATCCTCAGCGGCGCCCTGAGGTCATGGGCCACGGAGTAGCTGAAGGCCTCGAGCTCCCTGTTGGCGGCCTCGAGCGACCTCGTGCGCTCCTCGACCCTCGCCTCGAGCTCGGCGTTGAGCCGCCTGATGTTCTCCTCGGCCCTCTTCCTCTCGGTTATGTCCTGGACGATGCCCACCATCATGACGGGCCTGCCTCCTGGACCGGGCCTGACCTCGCCCTCCGAGTGGACCGTACGCTCGATCCCGTCTGGGCGTATGATGCGGTAGTCGAGCGAATAGGGCCTGCCCCCCGCGAGGGCCTCATCGGCGATGCGCGCCACGGCCGCGCGGTCGTCCGGGTGGATGCGCTCGAGGAAGGCCTCCTGCCTGCCGGAGAACTCCTCCTTCGAGATGCCGAATATGCGGTATATCTCGTCGGACCAGCGCCTTCTGTCGTTTACGACGTCCCACTCCCAGTTGCCCACGTGGGCTATCCTCTGGGCGTTGGCCAGACCGGCCTCGCTCCTGCTGAGGGCTTCGGCGCGCGCCGTGACCGCCTCGGCCATGTAGTTGAAGGACTCGGAGAGGAGCCCTATCTCGTCGTTGGTCACAACGGGGGTCTTCACGCCGTAGTCCCCGCCCGCCATGGCCCTGGCGGCGTCGGAGAGCCTCCTGAGCTGGCCCGCGGTGCTCCTCAGCATGAAGAGGAAGAAGACGGCGATTACGCCAACGACCACCACAGAGGTAATGATTATGTACTTGCCTATCCTCTCCACCGGGGCGAGGGCCTCGCTCCTGTCCACCTCGGCGAGGAGTACCCATCCGAGGTCCTTCAGGCACATGGAGGAGCCGGCCACCTCCACCCCCCTGTAGTCCCTGTAAAAGCCGGTCATCTCCTCCCCGCCGGAGAGGCACTTCTCCACGGGGGCCGTGTCGACGGTCTGGTTGAGCGCGGCCCCTTCGACGAAGATGCTCTCCGTGATCATGACCCTTGAGCCGTTCACCAGGTATACCTCGAGGGTCTTGAACTCCTTTCTGAGAGACCAGGTGATGGCGCCGAACTCGGCGAGGATGTCTCCGCTCAGCACCCTGCTCAACTCCGTCATGGGCGCGAATCCCACCATGACGCCTATGATCTTCTCCTTGTTCAGGTCGTAGACGGGGTGGGCTATGGCGAGCTCGGCCGTCTCCCCGGCGTAGAGCTCGGTCATGCAGAGGCCCTTGACGCCCTCTGCAAAGTACTCCATCCCGGAGTAGTCCCGCCCCACATCGAAGCCCTCGCCGGGTGCGGCGGTGGAGGCCGCCACCCTGCCGCTTCCGTCGAGGATGACTACCCTCGTAAGGCTGTTTTCGAGGGCAAGGCCCTTTTGCCTGAGGTAGTCGGAGAGTTCGGGGCCGCCCGCGCCGTCGCCGGAGGCCATGCGCTCGACCATCGACCTGATGAAGCCGTCGGAGGCGAGGTCGGTCACGAGGCGCTTGAGCATCCCCATGAATAGAAGGGTAAAGCCCTCGCGGCTCTCGGCCGTGCCCCTCACGTCCTCGAGGACGAGGCTCTCGACCCTTTCCCTCGTGTGTCTGTAGCTTATGAAGAAGGCGGTGACTACGGTTATGAAGACTACGGCGAAGGCGATGAGCGCCTTGCGGGTGAGAGAGAAGAACCTTCTTTCCATTGCTGAGACCGTCCCCCCGTTTCGAAACCCGACCCCGATGCACCATGGTCCTCCGCCCGGGCCGGACCGCGCCTGTGGAAGGCTCCGGACCGGCCGAACCGGCCCTTCAGGGGAGGCGCCGGGAAGTGCCCCGGCTACAGGACAGTCTACAACAGAGCCCTTCGGCTGTCAAAGGGGGGGCCGGGGGGCCGGGGGGCCGGACGGGACGGGAGAGAGCCCGGGGCGCACCGGCGCAGCCCGGGACCGGGGCCCTCGGTCCCGGGCGCGTCGGCTATACGGCGTCGAGGGGGGCCATGTCCGTACGGCCTGCGATCTTACGGAGCTTGTCGAGCGCCTTGGCCTCGATCTGCCTGACCCTCTCCCTCGTGACGCCGAAGGTCTTGCCTATCTCTTCGAGGGTCCTCGGCTCGTCGTCATCGAGCCCGAACCTGAGCCTCAGCACCCTGCTCTCGTTATCTTCGAGCATCTTCAGCCACTCGTGGAGCCTCTTCGTCCTCCTCGCGGAGTCTATGACCTCCATGGGGGTGGGCGTCTTGCCGTCCTCGAACCTGTCGAGCAGCGTCTGGTCAGTGTCGTCATGGACGGTGGTGTCAAGGGAGTAGGTCTTCTTGCCCACACTGGAGAGTTTCTTCACGTACCTGTCCGCGAGCCCGGTGCATTCGGCGAGCTCACCGGTCGTGGGCTGCCTCTTGAGAGTCCTTCTCAACTCTTTCGCGGCCCTTGATATCCTGACGAGGTCGGCCGTGACGTGTATGGGGAGCCTCACGACCCCCGACTGGTTGGTAATGGCCCTCTCCACCGCCTGTTTTATCCAGTATGTGGCGTAGGTGCTGAACTTGCAGCCCTTGGCGACCCTGAACTTCTCGACCGACTTTATGAGCCCGATGTTGCCCTCCTCTATCAGGTCGGCGAGGGGCAGCCCCCTGTTCAGGTACCTCTTGGCTATGTTCACCACGAGCCTCAGGTTGCTCTCTATCATGAGCCTCCTCGCCGCCTTGTCCCCGAGGGAGATCCTCGTGGCGCACTCACGCTCCTCCGCCGTGGCGAGGAGCGGGAACTTCCTTATCTCCCTGAAGTATGACTTTACCGGGTCGCTCGACGCCTGGCGGCCGGGGACCCCGCCGTGGCTCTCGGAGACGCCGAGGTCGGCGCAGCCGTCCCGTGACCGTCCTGCCGCTCCGTACCCCTTCGGGCGGGCCGCCCGGGGGGGGACCGTCCGCGCCGCGGCCGGGCCGGCCGCGCCATTACGGGCCCTCCTGGGCCCGGTGAGGAGAAAGGGTCTCGACGACGCCGCGGCGGCGGACCCCGGGGAGCGTGGCTTCGACTTCGTCCTGCGAGTTTTCAACATCTTCCCATCCTTGTCGTTGTCTGTCGAGAGTTGACGAAAACGGCTAACGGTTAAAGGCGCCTCAGGAGGCCGGCCCGGCTGGCCGGGACAGGGCCGTTATGTCCGACGCCGGCACCGGCTCGGAGAAAATTACCCCCGCCTCAGAGGCCCGCTTGCCCACGGCCCTCGACCAGACGACCCTTGCGGCCCTCTCTATAACGAGGGTGTGCCCGGGGATATGCCCTGGCAGGCCCGTGGCCAAAGTTACGTTAAGCGTCATGCCGGCCCTCAAGGGGCCGGCCCCGAGGCGGAGCTTTACCCCGCACCTCGATATATTGTCCGTATCGGCGGCAAGGGTCTTCCGCCGCCAGCCTTCGCCGCCGGAGAGCTCGCACCTTGCCTTCCAGCTGACGCGGTCCTCCCCCCTTTTGTACACAGCGCCCCCGGGGCCGCCGCCCTCCGAGGCCTTCAGGGCCCCGGAGAGGACCGAGTCCACACGGTCCATGAGCGCCGAGAGAGTAAAAGGCTTTTTGAGATTTTCCACCCCGGTCTCGCTCAACATGTTGTGAAGCTCCTCGGTGGGGCTGCCGGAGACGAAGAGGAAACGGTCCTTGATATAGGGGTGGTCCTTGAGGATGCGGGCGTAGAGGCTCATGCCGTCGAGCCTCGGCATGTTCACATCGGAGATGACCATGTCGTATACGGAGCGCCTCAGCATGCCGATGGCGTCCATGCCGTCGCGCGCCGTGACGACCCGGTAGCCGGCCAGGGTGAGCGCCTCGGAACAGAGACTCCTGACCGACTCGTCATCATCGACGACGAGTATCTTCCTCATGCCCTTGTCCGCCATCACGCAGCTCCAGCCCCCCTCATGCCCCGTCGTCATGGTCGAGTAGACCGGGATGGATGATACGCCCCGCCGCGGGTCCGGACCGCCCGCCGGCCGGGGGTGTATCCCCCGTGAGCTATTCGGTTGAACCTGAAAGTTAAAGTTGTTGAACCCTGATGTATTGCATAACCCGTGCCAGAGATGGACCTGCGAGATTACTCTCGATATCTCGGACGGTTACGGATGGACGGGGGCGGGAGTGGCGGGGCGTACGGGTGCGACGTTTTTTCGGCGCGCGCAGGGTAGAAAGGCTTTTATGTACTGGAATCAAGGGATTGGGAAGGGTGCAATGATTGTCCGCAGCAAAAAACGTCTCAGGGGTTCGCGCCCGTAAAGGACTTCACCCCTCACCCCGGCTCCCGCCTCTTGAGGCGCTTGTTCAGCGCCTGGCGGGTCAATCCGAGCAGCCCGGCTGCGACGCCCTGATTGCCCCCGGCAAGCTCCATCGCCTTGGAGATGAGGCGCTCCTCCGAGTCCTTGAGGGTCGGAAAGTTCTCGGGGGCGAGCTCGCCGAAAGGCCCTGCATCGGGCGTAAGCGGCGCGGGCGGGGTCCGGGCCTCCCTGCCCTTTCCGATGACCTCCCTGAAGCTCTCCATGGAGAGGACACCGCCCGAGTGCCTCGCCACCGCGTCATAGACCATCGCCTGAAGCTCGCGGACGTTTCCGGGAAAGTGATAGGCCATGAGGAGCTTGGCGAGCTCGGGAGTGGGGGTCGGTCTCTTTTTGCCCATCTCGCGGGCGGATTGATCGAGGAAGTGCCCTAAAAGGACGGGGACGTCCTCCATCCTCTCCCGCAGGGGGGGGATGGCGATGTGATGGGCGAAGAGCCTGTAGTAGAGGTCTTTTCTGAAGGCGCCCGCGGCCATGAGCTCGCCGAGGTCGTGGTTGGTGGCCACCACGACCCGGACGTCGCTCCTCTTGAGGAGATCGGAGCCCAACGGGTAGTACGACTGCTCCTGCAGGAGCCTCAGGAGCTTGACCTGCGAGGCGCCGCTCATGTCGCCTATCTCGTCGAGGAAGAGGGTCCCGCCGGCGGCAGTGGCCACAAGGCCCTCTCTCGCCTCGTTCGCCCCGGTGAAGGCGCCCTTCTTGTGGCCGAAGAGCGTGTCCGAGAACATCGTGTCGTCGAGGCCTGCCACGCTTACGGCCACGTAGGCCCCGGGCCTGCCGCTCACCTCGTGCACCGCCCTGGCCACCAGCTCCTTGCCCACGCCGGTCTCACCGGTGATGAGAACGGGCTGGTTCGATACGGCTATGACCTCCACGTACTGAAAGATCGCCCGCATCTTCCTGCTGACGGTGACTATGGATGAGAAGGCGTCGGAGTGCTCGACCTCCCCCATGAGGAGCCGCTTTTTAAGCGAGCTTATCTCGCTTCTCAGGGCCGACAGGTCGAGGGCCCTCTTTACGCTCGACTCGAACCTGTCCATCTCCACCGGCTTTACCAGGTAGTCGAAGGCGCCCTTTCTCATGCATTCCACGGCGACGTCGAGCTCGCCCCTGGCCGT
>JBHHVK010000066.1:0-9623 GCA_046754205.1 Thermodesulfobacteriota bacterium | reverse complement strand
TGTCCGGGACCATGTAGACGGTGTCCCCGGCCAGCGAATCGACCACACGGACGGCGTTGGCCGAGGTGCAGCATATGTCGCTCTCGGCCTTCACCTCGGCCGAGGTGTTTACGTAGGCCACCACCGGCACGCCGGGCCTCTTGGCCTTTTCGGCCCTGAGCTGGTCGGCGGTGATCATGTCAGCCATGGGGCACCCGGCGTCGACGCGCGGCAGTATCACGGTCTTTTCCGGCGAGAGTATGGCGGCGGACTCGGCCATGAAGTGTACGCCGCAGAAGACTATGACGCCCGCCTTCGATTCGGCCGCCGCCTGTGAGAGCCCGAGCGAGTCGCCCGTTATGTCGGCCGTCTCCTGGACCTCGTCTCGCTGGTAGTTGTGGGCGAGCATTATGGCGTCGCGCTCGGCCAGGAGCTCGCGGACCTCCATTTGCAGCTCATCTTTGGACTTCATATCCCTCTCCCCGCCCCGGCCGGAGTCAATCTTTGAGATTTGATATGGGTCAAACATATATGATAATATAGTTGAGACGCCGATTGCAAACCCTATTCAAGGACCGATACCCATGGGATTATCTCAAAGAGAACGGGCCACGCTCCTGGCGCTGGCGCGCTCCGCTATAAAAACACACCTCAGAGGCGAACCCGCCCCGCAGCCGGGCGTGCTCACCGAAAGGCTCGAACTGGACTGCGGGGCCTTTGTCACGCTCCACGAGAACGGGAACCTCCGGGGCTGCATTGGGACCTTCACCTCCGATGAGCCGCTCTACCGGACCGTGGCGGAGATGGCCCTGGCGGCCGCCACAAAGGACCCGAGGTTCGCTCCCGTAACGCCGGAAGAGCTCGACGAGATCAACCTGGAGATATCCGTCCTCTCCCCCTTGAGGGAGGTATCGGACCCCGAAGAGATAGAGGTGGGGCGCCACGGCATATACATCGTAAGAGGCGACCGCGCCGGGGTGCTCCTGCCGCAGGTGGCAACTGAATGGGGCTTCGATAGGACCGGGTTCCTCGACGCGACGTGCAACAAGGCGGGGCTCCCGGCGGGTTGCTGGAAGGAAGCCGGGACGAGGGTGCTCGTCTTCGAGGCCGAGGTCTTCGGCGAAGAGGCGCCGGCCGAGGATTAGCCGCCGCGGGCAGGAAGCCCCGCTCCGGCCCGGTTAGGCACAAAAAACCAGGCCCGGAGGCTTTGCCTCCGGGCCTGAAACTATCGGTCGCCGGCCCCACGGGGCCGGCGGTCCTTTTCGTCGCCCCTCAGGCGAGCCTCTCGGCCGCCTTCCTTATCCTCTCAACCCCCTCGGTGACCTTTTCGAGGCTCGTGGCGTAGGAGAGCCTTATGCCGCTGTCCTCGCCGAAGGGCGCGCCCGGCACGACCGCCACCCCGGCCTCCTCGAGGAGGTAGCCGGTGATGTCGACCGAGCCCTCTATGACCTTCCCCCCCACCTTCCTGCCGTAGAGCCCTGAAACGTCGGGGAATACGTAAAAGGCCCCCCGGGGGTGGAAGCACCGCACCCCCTCTATGGAGTTGAGGCCGTCGACAATGGCCGCCCTCCTCAGGGAGAACTCGGCGAGCATCTTTCCCACGGCGTCCTGGGGGCCGGTAAGGGCCTCGAGGGCGGCCCACTGGCTTATGGAGCAGGGGTTGCTCGTACTCTGGCTCTGTATCTTGGTCATAGCCTTTATAATCGGGGCGGGACCGGCGGCGTAGCCTATCCTCCACCCGGTCATCGAATAGGTCTTGGACACCCCGTTGAAGACCACGGTGGAGCGCCTCACCTCATCGGAAACCGAGGCCACCGAGGTCGACTCGAAGCCGTCATAAGTCAGCCTTTCGTATATCTCGTCGGATACGATGAGGAGCCCGGCCGAGAGGGCCGCCTCGGCCAGCCCGGCGAGCTCGGCGGAGGTGTAGGCCGCCCCGGTGGGGTTGGACGGGCTGTTTATGACGACGGCCCTCGTCCTGGCCGTAACGGCTGCCTTCAGCTCCTCGGGTGTCATCTTGAAGCCATTCTCCTCGCCGGTGGAGACGACCCGGGCCGTACCCCCGGCCAGCTCCACCATCGGGGGGTAGGAGACCCAGTAGGGGGCGGGCACGATGACCTCGTCTCCCGGGTCTATGACCGCCTGGAAGAGGTTGTAGAGGGAGTGCTTGCCCCCGCAGGAGACGAGGACCTCCCCGGGCGAGTACTCAAGGCCGTTGTCCACGGAGAACTTCTCCATGACGGCGGCCTTCAATTCGGGGATGCCGCCCACGGGGGTGTACTTGGTCTGCCCCTCCCTTATGGCACGTACCGCGGCCTCCTTTATGTTCTCGGGGGTGTCGAAGTCCGGCTCGCCGGCGCCGAAACCGATGATGTCGCGGCCCTCGGCCACCAGGGCCTTGGCCTTCGCCGTTATGGCCAGCGTGGCCGACTCCTCGAGCCCGGCGAGCCTCTTTGAAATCCTTTCCATCACTCCACTCCTGTAGCTTGAGATCAACGGCCTTCGAACTTCTCCTTGAGCCTCGCGGCCACGGACGGCGTCACGAAGGGCGTGACGTCCCCGCCGAGGCGCGCTATCTCCTTGATGAACCGGGAGCTTATGGGGGCGTAGCTCTCGGAGGTCATCATGAAGACGGTCTCCACCTCGGGGGCGAGCTTCCTGTTGGTGAGCGCCATCTGGAACTCGTACTCGAAGTCCGATATGACCCTGAGGCCGCGGAGTACTGTCCGGGCCTTCCTGGTCCGCACGTAGTCCATGAGGAGGCAGTCGAAGCTCTCCACCCTGACGTTCCGGTTGTCCCCTATCTCGCCCCTTATGAGCTCGAGCCTCTCGTCCACGGTAAAGAGCGTGGCCTTTGAGATGTTCTCGGCCACCGCCACGACGAGGGTATCGAAGACCCTGAGCCCCCTCTCTATTATGTCGAGGTGCCCCCTCGTTATGGGGTCGAAGGTCCCGGGGTATATGCCTGTGTTGTCGCCCACAAAAAAACCTCTCAGGGACGCCCGCGCCCCCCCCGGCCCTCGGGGGCCTCGCCGGGCGTCCGGGTGGTGAAGAAGTAGACCTTGGTGTCGCCGTACCTTCTCGTCCCCTTCAGGCCAAGGAGGCCGAGCCCCTCGCAGTCCACGCCGGACCTTGCGGACGCCTCGGCCACGACCATCCCTCCGGGGTTGAGGAGCCCGCCTGCCTCGATGGCCCCGAGGGCCTTCTCCACGTAGCCGGACTCATAGGGTGGGTCCATGAAGATAAGGTCGAAGCACTCGCCCGAGGCCGCGAGGCCCCTCAGGGCCGCGAGCGCGTCCCTGTTGATTACCCTGGAGCGGGCGGCAAGCCCGCAGATTTCGATATTTTTCCTGATTATGGATACCGAAGCCCGCGAGCTGTCGACGAAGACGGCCTTTGCAGCGCCCCTGCTGAGGGCCTCGATGCCGAGGGCGCCCGTGCCGGCGAAGAGGTCGAGGACGCGGCCGCCGGCGGCCGGCTCCCCCTGCAGGATATTGAAGAGGGCCTCCCTCACGGGGTCGGGCGTCGGCCTTACGCCGAGGCCCCTGAATGACGCGAGGCGCCTGCCCTTGAGGGTCCCGCCGATTACCCTCATCGACCGGGCGGACCGAGCCGGCCTGGCGGACCGATCCGGCCTGGCGGACCGAGCCGGCCTGGCCCCGGGGAGCAACTACCCTTATTCGCCGCCGGGTTCACCCATCACCTTTACGGATATGAGCCTCATCCTCGGGCCGTCGAACTCGGAGAAGTATATGGCCTGCCACTGGCCGAGCGAGATCCTCCCCTTGGTCACCGGGAGGGTGACGCCGTTGCCCATGAGCGTGCTCTTCAGGTGGGCGTCGGCGTTGCGGCCGTACTCGCCCTTGTTGTGCTTGTACCCCTTGTCCTTGGGAGCGAGCCTCGCCAGCCACCCGTGGTAGTCATCTTCAAGGTCCCGGTCGGAGTTGTTGAGGTGCACGCTCGCGGTGGTATGTCCGGTAAAGACCAGGAGGACCCCCTCGTATATGCCGCTCTCAAGAAGCACCGCCTCGACCTGGTCGGTGATGACGACCTCCTCGGTCTCGGCGGCCGTCTCCAACCTTATGGCGCTGGTAAATACCTTCACGTGCTTCCTCCTGAGTTTTATTGACAAACCTTTGCCGGCGCCGCGCACCAGGCGGCGCCGGGGTTCTCCCTGACCGGAACTGGCCCCCTGCGAAAGCCCCTAAAGGAGCCTGGGCAGCACCACGGCGGCCGGGCCGGCGAGCCGGAGGTCGGCCACGGCCGAAAGGGGCGTGCTATCCGGGTTGACCTCCACGACGAAGGCGCCGGCCTCCCCGGCCCTGGTGGCTATGGAGGCCGCGGGCTGGACCACCCCGGAGGTGCCTGCCACTATCATGACGTCCGCTTCCGAGGCCGCGGCGAATGCGGCCTCTATCGCACGGGCCGGGAGCGTCTCCCCGAACCAGACGACGTCGGGCCGGAGAAGCCCCCCGCAGCCGCACTTCGGGGGTATCTCTAAAGGCACGTCCCTGTTAGAGGACCTCGCCTCGCAGACGGTGCACCTGGTGCGCCAGATGGAGCCGTGGAGCTCTATGACGCGGGTGGAGCCTGCGAGCTCGTGGAGCCCGTCCACGTTCTGGGTTATCAGGGTAAAGGAGGGGAACCTCTTCTCCAGCTCGGCGAGGGCATAGTGGGCCGCGTTGGGCTTGAGGCCCGCAACCAGGCCTCTCCTCCAGTCGTACCACTGCCAGACGAGCTCGGGGGCGGCGCGGAAGGCCTCCGGGGTGGCGAGGTCCTCGGGCCTGAAGTTCCTCCATAGGCCCCCGGGCCCCCTGAAGGTGGGGACCCCGCTCTCGGCGGAGACCCCCGCCCCGGTAAGCGCCGCGGGCGAGGAGGCGGCGCCGAGCCTTCGGCTTGCGGCCTCGATGCCCCCGGGAAGGTCCATCAATCCCTGAACCTGCCCTCTCTGGAGATGGCCCCGCTCCTGATGGCGCGCCCCAGGAGCTTCCTTGCGAGCTCTACCTTGTCCTCCTCCACGGCTATCCTCTTCTCGTCCGGGCTCCACGCGCCCGAGGAGCGGTCCGCGCCGAGAGACCTTATGGAAAAACTGACGTTGCTGCCGTCCATGAGGGACTCTATGACGTAGGAATCGATATCGTCGTAAAAGGAATAGAGGTCTATGAAGTTGATCCTCGTTGCCATAACCTCTCTGATTATAGATAAAACGCCACGGTCTTGTCAATATCTCGCGCGCCCCTGCCGCCCGGAGCGGCTTTCCCCCTTGACTTTTGTTCCGGCGGCCTGAGATAATCTCTCAAATACGAAGAATACCGGAGGTTCCGACCCATGAAAAGGCCGCTATGGTTGCCCGTCCTCGCGCTCTTCTGGATAGTCCTCGTGGGCATGTCCATCCCGCCCCGCTCAGAGGTGCCGAGGCCCGAGATAGACTTCAAGGCCACGGTAAGGGACGACCAGGGCATAGCCACCAAGCTCTCCGGCGCGTCGTGGGAGGGCGAGGTCTTCTTCTCCGGGACCAGGGGCAAGGGCTCGGTGACCATACCCTTCGAGAAGGTCAGAAAGGTCACGGTCGTGGGCACGGGCGCAAAGGGGAAGAAGGATTTCCAGGTAACGCTTAAAAGCGGGGACGTGGTGGCCGTGAGCTTCAACGAAGGGGCGAGGTTCTCCGGGACGACGAGCTTCGGGACCTACTCCATCATCGCAAAGAACCTGAAGGAGATAGTCTTCGAGATACCCCGCCAGTAAATCGCGGACGCAGCCGGGGGCGGGGGGCGGCTTGACGCGCCCCGAGCGCGGGGCCGACGCGAGTCTTCCCGATATTGAAACCCTCTCTCCACGGTGGAGAGGGGGGTTTGCGCTGCAAGGTTTATTTTTAGAGGTGGCACAATAAATCGGGATCTCAAGGGAAGGATGAATCGGCTTCAAGCCGGCTTTCAGCACTCGCAGAATTCTTCGTTCAGGAAGTTCCTGGTTTGTTCATTTTCGGGGTCGGCAAAGAGTTTCTCCTTATCTCCCTCTTCAATAATCTTTCCATCGCACATAAAGATGAGTCTGTCGGCGATTCGTCTGGCTTGCTGAATGCTGTGAGTGACAAAGACGATTGTATAATCCTTTTTCAGTGTCAACATCAAATCTTCGATGGCTCGCGTAGAGACCGGATCAAGAGATGATGTCGGCTCATCGAGCAGGACGACTTCCGGCTTCATCGCCAGGGCACGGGCGATACAGAGCCGCTGCTGCTGGCCAATGGATAGTGAATGGGCCCTGTCACCCAGGCGATGGGAAACCTCCTTCCATAGTGAAACGGCCCTAAGGTTCTCCTCTGCCACCTGGAGCCTTTCATGCCTTGATAATTTCTTGATGTGACGAAGACCGAATAGAACGTTTTCAGTAATCGATTTCGGGAAAATACAGGGCCTTTGAAATACCATCCCGATTTGTGTCCTGAGGCAGGTAACATCTACCGACCTGTCATAAACATTCTTCCCGTTAAAAAGAATGGCGCCTTTTGGCGTAAACCCCTCATCGTCGTCATTGATTCGGTTAATGCTTCGAATCAGTGTCGATTTGCCGCTCCCTGAAGGCCCGATAATGCAGTTGACCCTCTTCCGCTGAAAAGTGAGGTTGATATTGTTCAGGATGTGGGGATTTCCATACCATGCGTTGAAATCCATGATTTCGACCGCCGGAACAAAATCTTTCAGGGATTCAGGGTGAACGACCCGTAATGGGGTATTGTTTTTCACCTTTGACTCACCGATCTGAGTTTCGTCCTGAAGACGAGGGCGCTTAAACTGAAAATCATCACCATGCCGAGGAGCACGAAACTGGTGCCCCAGGCGTTCCGCAGCGCCTGTTGGTTTGTTGCCTGCTGGGCGAGAGCCAGAATATGGGTCGGCAAGGCGGTAACGGGCTGAAATAAGGAACCGGGTATATTGACACCTGAAAAGGCTGTGGCGATGAACATGATGGGGGCCGTCTCCCCGACAGCCCGTGCAAGCCCTACAAGCAGCCCCGTAACGGCCCCGCTTACTCCCTGCGGAAGCAGCACCCTGGTTATAACTTCCCACTTGCTTAGCCCCAGGGCAAGGGCGCTTTCCCTGTACACCTTAGGGATACTGTTAATTGATTGATAACTCGCCATGATGATGGTCGGCAGGATCATCATGGCGAGGATGATTGACCCCACAAACCAGGATATTCCGGTGTTCAGTATGTTTACGAAGAGTATGAGCCCGAAGATGCCGAAGATAACGGAAGGGACGCCGTTCAGCCCGTAAATGAGAGCGGTGCCAATCTTTTTCAAGAGCCCGCTTTTCAAGTATTCACTTTTAAATATGGCCGTGCCGA
Organism: Thermodesulfobacteriota bacterium; assembly: GCA_046754205.1. GTDB lineage: Bacteria > Desulfobacterota > GWC2-55-46 > GWC2-55-46 > JBHHVK01 > JBHHVK01. Next base: position 2,294 of record JBHHVK010000066.1, on the reverse strand, counting down.
GTGCCAGCGGTAGGCTGAGGACCGCCGCAGAGACGATTAAAAGCAGGCTGCCGATGATCTGGTAAAAGATACCCCCTTCCGCTCCAAAGTTCCTGGAAACGGTAAAGAGGAATTCAATGTCGATCGCCTTGATCCCGTTCCAGGTGATGACGGCGAAGAGAAAAAAGAGTATAAGCGCGCAAATGCCGGCTGCCGCCCAGCTCAGGGATAGAAAAAATATATTACTCGCATATCTATTCATAAAGGCGCCGCTCCAGCCTGAAGAAGTGTTGGGCAGCCAGCGTAAGTCCCAGAACGATCAGCAGGAGGATAAGTCCCATGAAAATCAAAGCGCTGAAGTGCAGCGAACCGAAGGCCGACTCTGAAATCTCCCTTCCCAGTTTAGAGGTCACCGTCTGGCCTGGGACCAGGAAGTTGTATAGCGGGGCAGGCATTCTATCGATGCTGCCGATGACCAGCATGACCGCCATCGTTTCGCCGAGCGCCCTGCCGAGGGCAAGCAGCACCGCACCTGTAATGTCCGCCGCGGCAATGGGCAAAGTGGTGTTTTTGAACACCTCGAAAGGGTAGAGCCCCAATCCCTTGGCGGCTTCCCTGTATTTGCCGGGAACATTGTGTATGGCGTCGTCGGAAAGCGTAATGATCGTCGGCAGGACCATTACGGCCAGCAGTATCCCGGCGGTGAGAACGGTTCGGCCCGACTGCAGAGCGAATAGATCGCCTATCCATACACTGAAAAAGGCAACCCCGATCAATCCGTAAATGATGGAAGGGATCCCTGAGAGCAGCTCCAGCAGGGATTTGACAAATAGCCGGTATCTGCCGGGCAGTATCTCGGCTGTGAAAATAGCTGTTAGTACGCCAACGGGAACTGCAATCGACAGGGCTATGAAGGTGACCGCCAGTGAACCGTAAAGCATCGAGACGATGCCGAACTCACCCTTTGACGGGTTCCATGCCCGGGTAAAGAGCCGCCATCCCATCCCGTCAATGGCCGGCCAGCTGTTGACGAACATGACGGCGATAATGAGCAGAATCACAGCGGCGCTGGTTACTGTGCTGATGATGACATAGTTTTTCCCCAGCTTACCTGACACGTACATATCCTGAAGCTTCTACAATCTCCTGACCCGAATCGCTTAAAATGAAGTCGATGAAGTCTTTTGTGTCGCCCCGCGGCTCTCCGGCAGTAACCAGGAGGAGGTCACGGGTGATGGGGAACCTCCCATTAACAATGTTTTCCAGTGTCGGCTCCACATGAGAACCGTCCGCCATGATGACCGAGAGTCCTTTAACATCGTTATTCAGCCATGCGTTGGAGAGCATGCCGATGGCGGCATCGCTCTGCACAATGGCCGTCTGCTCCTCATTGTTCGACCCGAGCACCAGGTCTGCGCCGGGCGCGTCGGCTTCCTTGTCGCCCAACACGGCTTTCATGAAGACGTGTCTCGTGCCCCTCGATTTTTCCTTATCGACGACGAGAATCTCCCTGTCCGGCCCGCCCACATCCTTCCAGTTCTTGACCTCGCCCCTGTATATCCGCCCGATTTGGGGAATGGTCAGCGCCCTGACCCCGGCATCGTATATTTCAGAAGAGACCGCCGGCACCACGGCGTCTTTGCCGATGGAATGTGTGATAAAGTTGACATCGGGGTATTTCTCTATTTCCTCTGCAGTGATCTTCCTTGACACCATCCCGATGTCAATCTTTCTTTCCCCGAGCTGGTTGACCCCGACACCGGAGCCTCCTGCATTTACGATGATATTAATCCCATTTTTTACGCTGAAGATTTCGGCTGCCTTTGAAACTACGGGCAACACCGTTGTAGAACCGGAGACGGACAGGGTCTCCTTTTCTGAACAGCCCGTGGCGAGAAGCGGAAGAAAAAGTAGCGGTAAAAGAAATATTTTCTTCATCATGCACAACACTCTTTACAATATGGAAAAGGATATACCCATTAAAAAGTACACCTCGGGGGGGCGGCATAAGACTGTGCGGCGTTATGTGCCGATGTCGAAAGTAGAGCCTTGAAATACAGAAAAAATTATACCAGAAAAAATGAAGATGGAAGGAAGTTAGTCGTTTTTTTGATTAACTCTGGAAGTTTTGTACACTCAGGGGGTTTTTTAATAAATCACTCCGGCCCGCGCCGCCTTATGCCGTCCCCCCGCCGCACCCGCCCTTCCGCCCGCCAGGGCCTGCGGCCCCGATGCCCGCCCGCCCCCTCATCCGAGGGAGGCGAGAAGGTTCTTGAAGTGTATGGCCGCGGCCGTGTCCCCCGTTATCTCGAGCT
>JBHHVK010000065.1:0-9628 GCA_046754205.1 Thermodesulfobacteriota bacterium | reverse complement strand
CATGCGCAACTTCACGCCGAGAGAGATAGTCTCGGAGCTCGACAAGTTCATCATAGGCCAGCGCGACGCCAAGCGCGCTGTGGCCATCGCCCTGAGGAACCGCTGGAGGCGGCAGCAGATAAGCCCGGGGCTCCGCGACGAGATATCTCCGAAGAACATAATCATGATAGGCCCCACGGGCGTGGGCAAAACGGAGATTTCCAGGCGCCTGGCCAAGCTCGCCCAGGCCCCCTTCATAAAGGTGGAGGCCAGTAAGTTCACCGAGGTGGGCTACGTGGGGCGCGACGTGGAGAGCATCATCAGGGACCTGGCGGAGCTCTCCGTAAAGATGGTCAAGGACGAGGAGAAGGTGAGGGTCAAGGTGAAGGCCGCCGAGGCGGCCGAGGAGAGGCTCCTCGACTACCTGCTGCCCCCGGTCACGGCCCTTACCTTTACCAAAGTCACCGAGCCCGATGAGGACAAAACGCTCAAGGAGCGGGAGCTTCAGAAGCCCACCAGGGAGAAGCTCCGCGGGCTGCTGCGCGAGGGAAAGCTCGACGACCGGGTCGTGGAGATAGAGGCCACGGAGCAGAAGACCCCGGTCGTGGAGATACTCTCGGCCTCGGGCATGGAAGATATGGACATGAACCTGAAGGACATGTTCAGCAACATCTTCCCCAAGAAGACGAGGAAGAGGAAGGTCAAGGTCCCCGAGGCGCTGGAGGTCCTTGAGGCCGAGGAGACCGCGAGGCTCATGGACATGGACCGCATCGGCAAGGAGGCCGTCGAAAGGGTCGAGCAGTCGGGCATAGTCTTCATAGACGAGATAGACAAGATAGCCGGACGCCAGGCCGGCCAGGGCCCCGATGTCTCGCGCGAGGGGGTGCAGAGGGACCTCCTGCCCATAGTGGAGGGCTCCACGGTCAACACCAAGTACGGCATGGTGAAGACCGACCACATACTCTTCATAGCCTCCGGTGCCTTCCACGTGGCCAAGCCCTCGGACCTCATCCCCGAGTTCCAGGGCCGCTTCCCCATAAGGGTGGAGCTGAACTCGCTCGGCGAGGAGGACTTCGTCCGCATACTCACGGAGCCGGAGAACGCGCTCTTGAAGCAGTACAAGGCGCTCCTGGAGACCGAGGGGGTGGAGATATCCTACAGGGACGACGCCGTCCGGGAGATAGCCTCCATAGCGACCGTCGTAAACGAACGGATGGAGAACATAGGGGCGAGACGCCTCCATACAGTCATGGAGCGCCTCTTCGACGAGATATCCTTCGAGGCCCCGGACATGGGGGCCGCGTCGGTCGTCATCGACAGGGACTACGTAAACGAGCGTCTCAGCGAGATAGTGAAGGACGAGGACCTGTCGAGGTACATACTCTGATAAAGACCCCGGGCCGCGGCTCCCCGACACAGGGCCCAGCGGCCCGCATCGCGGGTACAAGCCGCGGTATTTCAATTTTGACCGAGGGTTGAAGGTGCAAAAGCAGATAGAGAAGATAAAGACGCTCTTCGAGGCGCTGCCCTACATAAGGGAGTTCTATAACAAGACCGTCGTCATCAAGTACGGCGGCAGCGCCATGACGGACGCGGCGCTGAAGGAAAGCTTCGCGCGCGACATGGTCCTGTTGAAGTACGTGGGCATAAACCCGGTTATCGTCCACGGCGGCGGCCCCCAGATAGGCGAGATGCTCGCCAGGCTCGGCAAGGAGTCGAAGTTCGTCCGGGGCATCCGGGTGACCGACCCCGAGACCATGGACGTGGTGGAGATGGTCCTCGTCGGCAAGATCAACAAGGACATCGTGGGGAGCATAAACCACTACGGCGGCCGCGCCGTGGGCATAGGCGGAAAGGACGGCGGGCTCATCCGCGCCAGGAGGCACGTGGTGAAGGGCGCGGAGATGGGGCTCGCCGGCGACGTGGACGTGGTGAACCCGGACGTCATCCGCACCCTCGAGGCCGAGGGCTTCATACCGGTAATCGCCCCCGTGGGCGCCGGAGAGGGAGGGCGGTCCTACAACATCAATGCGGACATCGTGGCCGGCAAGATCGCCGGGGCGCTCAAGGCGGAAAAGCTCATACTCCTTACGGACGTGGAGGGGGCGCTCGACAGGAACGGCAAGCTCCTCAGCAGGCTCAGCCTCTCGGAGACGCGCTCGCTCATAACCAGGAAGGTCGCCACCGGCGGGATGATACCCAAGCTCAGGTGCTGCATGGAGGCCGTGGCGAGCGGGGTGAACGCCGCGCACATAATCGACGGCAGGGTGGAGCACGCCGTGCTCCTCGAGGTCTTCACCGACGCCGGCATCGGCACCGTCATACAGACGAAGAAGCGCGGGGGCCGGGCCGCGGGTGGAGGCGGATGACCGGGGTGGAATTTTCTGCGAGGTGAGGCGTTGACCAATAAAGAGATAATGGAGCTTACGGCCAGGCACGTCGCCAACACCTACGGCCGTTTTCCCGTCGCCATGGTCAGGGGCAAGGGCACCAGGCTATGGGACGCCGACGGCCGCGAGTACCTGGACTTCGTCTCGGGCCTCGCGGTCTGCAACCTCGGCCACTGCCACGGGGCCGTGGTGGAGGCGATAAAGGCACAGGCCGAAAGGCTCATCCACGTCTCCAACCTCTTCCACATCGGCCCCCAGGCCGAGCTTGCGGCCCTGCTCGCTTCGAACTCCTTCGCCGACAAGGTCTTTTTCTGCAACTCCGGGGCCGAGGCGAACGAGGCGGCGATAAAGCTCGCCAGGAAGTATTTTACCGACAGGGGCCGGGAGCGGAGCAAGCTCGTCACCATGGAGCGGAGCTTCCACGGCCGAACCTTCGCCGCGCTCGCGGCCACGGCTCAGAAAAAATTCCAGGCCGGCTTCGAGCCGCTCCTGAAGCAGTTCACGTACGTCCCCTTCAACGACGTCGGTGCGGCGGCCGCCGCCATCGACGACCGCACGGCCGCCGTGCTCGTCGAGCCGATACAGGGCGAGGGGGGCGTGAACGTCCCCGACGCCGATTACCTCAAGGGGCTCAAGGAGGCCTGCCGTAGTAAAGGCGCGCTCCTTATCTTCGACGAGGTCCAGGTCGGCTTCGGCCGCACGGGCAGGCTCTTCGCCTACGAGCACTTCGACGTGGCCCCGGACATCATGACGCTCGCCAAGGGGCTCGCCGGAGGGGTGGCCATAGGCGCCATGTGCGCCACCGACGAGGTCGCCGCGGCCTTCACCCCCGGCACCCACGCCTCCACCTTCGGCGGCAACCCGCTGGCCACGGCCGCGGGCGTGGCGGCGATTAAGGCCATGCTCACGACAGGGGTCCTCGACAACTGCGAGCGGGTGGGCCGTCACCTCTTCGACAGGCTGGTGGCCATGAAGGAGAGGTACGGCTTCGTAAAGGACGTCCGCGGCCGTGGGCTCATTCTCGGCATGGAGCTCGCGGTCCCCTGCGCGCCGCTGGTGGAGGAGTGTTTTACCCGCGGGCTCCTCATCAACTGCGCCGCCGAGAGGACGCTACGGTTCCTGCCGCCCCTTACGGCCACCGAGGCCGAGGTCGACGAGATGCTCGCTACCCTGACGAAGGTCCTCGACGGGGTCGGGTGACAGGCCCTCGTAGAGGGGAATAAAGTCTTGAAACGGGACTTCCGGCCTGAAAGGGGCGGAAGTGTCTGTAAGGATAAACTGGAGACATAGATGCATCTACTTAAGATATCGGACCTTACCAGGGGCGAGATCGAGCGCCTCATCGAGCGCGCCTCGACCCTGAAGGAACGCCACAAGAAGGGCATACCCTACCACCCGCTGCGTGGAAAGACCCTCGGGCTGATATTCGAGAAGTCCTCCACCAGGACGCGCGTCTCCTTCGAGGCCGCCATGTACCACTTCGGGGGAGACGCCATATTCATAAGCCAGAGGGACGCCCAGATAGGCCGCGGCGAGCCGATAAAGGACACCGCACGGGTCATGAGCCGGTACGTGGACGCCATGGTGGTGCGCACCTTCGGCCACGAGATAATAGAGGAGTACGCCATGTACTCCACCGTGCCGGTCATCAACGGACTGACCGACTCCCACCACCCCTGCCAGGTCCTCGCCGACCTCCTTACCATAGTCGAGGCGAAGGGGGGGCTCGACGGCATAACGGCCTGCTGGATAGGGGACGGGAACAACATGGCCAACTCCTGGATAGAGGCCGCCGCCCGCCTCGGTTTCTCCCTGAGGCTCGCCTGCCCTAAGGGGTACGAGCCTGACGGGAGGCTCCTCGAGGAGGCTCAGAGCGGGGTCGGCACGATAGAGCTCGTCGACACCCCGGGCGAGGCCGCCAGGGACGCCGACGTGCTCAACACCGACGTATGGGCCTCCATGGGACAGGAGGACGAGAGCGAGAAGAGGGCCGCCGTCTTCGAGGGCTACGGCATAAACCGCGAGACCCTGGCGCTCGCCGGGAAGGACGCCATGGTGATGCACTGCCTGCCGGCCCACAGGGGCGAGGAGATTACAGATGATGTCCTCGAGGGGCCGAACTCCGTGGTCTGGGACCAGGCGGAAAACCGGCTCCACATGCAGAAGGCCGTGCTCGAGTGGCTCCTCGTGGAAAAGAAGGGATAAAGGGGAGGGCCTTAGGGTCCGCATTACTACTGCTTTCCGGGAGAAGATATGTCCAAGTCTAAAAAGGTCGAACGCTGCGTGCTCGCCTACTCCGGCGGGCTCGATACCTCCGTCATAATCAAGTGGCTCATCGAGGAGTACGGCTGCGAGGTCATCGCCTTCGCCGCCGACCTCGGCCAGGGCGAAGAGCTTACCGGCCTCGATGAGAAGGCCCTGGCCACCGGGGCCAGCAAAATGTTCATAAAGGACCTCGCCACCGAGTTCGCCGCCGACTTCGTCTTCCCCATGCTTCGGTCGGGGGCCGTCTACGAGGGCGCCTACATGCTCGGCACCTCCATAGCCCGCCCCCTCATAGCCAAGGCCCAGATGGAGGTCGCAAGGGAGACCGGGGCCGACGCCGTCTCCCACGGGGCCACTGGAAAGGGAAACGACCAGGTCCGCTTCGAGCTCGGCTACTACGCCATAGACCCGCACATAAAGGTCATAGCCCCATGGAGGGAGTGGGGGTTCAAGGGCAGGGGCGACCTGATAAGCTACGCCGACAGCCACGGCATACCGGTCATCGCCTCCAAGAAGAAACCCTATTCCACGGACCGTAACCTCCTGCACGTATCCTTCGAGGGCGGCGTGCTCGAAGACCCATGGACGGAGCCCCCGGCCGACATGTTCCAGATGACCGTGGCCCCGGAGGACGCCCCCGAAAGGCCCACGTACGTGGAGATAGACTTCGAGGGCGGCGACCCTGTGGCCGTCGACGGAGAGCGGATGGGCCCGGCCCGGCTCCTCGCCCGCCTCAACGAGCTCGGCGGGGCCAACGGCGTCGGCAGGGCCGACATCGTGGAGAGCCGGTATGTGGGCATGAAGAGCAGGGGGGTTTACGAAACCCCTGGAGGGACTATCCTCCACGCGGCGAGACGCGCCGTCGAGTCCATCACCTTGGACCGAGAGCTCATGCATCTGCGGGACAGCCTCATGCCGAGATACGCGGCGCTCGTATACAACGGCTACTGGTTCAGCCCCGAGAGGACGGCCATGCAGCGCCTCGTGGACGAGGCGGCCGCGGACGTGACCGGAACGGCGAGGATAAAGCTCTACAAGGGCTCGGCCTCGGTGGCCGGGAGGAAGGCGGCCCGGAGCCTCTACCGCCCGGACTTCGCCACCTTCGAGGAGGACGCCGTCTATGACCAGTCCGACGCCGAGGGTTTCATAAACATAAACGCCCTGAGGCTCAAGATAGACGCCATGCTCAAGGGCAGCCTGGCGAAGTAAGCTCTCCAGAAAAGAGGCGGACCGCGAATTGAAGATACTGAGGTTCTCATCGGCCACCGGCGCCGCCTGGGGCGTGCTCGAAGGCGATGAGATACGCGAGATATCCGGCTCCCCCTTTGAGGGGGAGATAAAAAAGACCGGCGGCAGGCGGGCGCTTTCCGGCGCGAGGCTCCTCGCCCCGGTCGCGCCCTCGAAGATAGTGGCCATAGGGCTCAACTACAGGGCGCACGCGGCGGAGTTCGATAAGGGGCTGCCCGACGAGCCGATGGTCTTCCTGAAGCCTTCCACCTCGGTCATCGGCCCCGGCGACCGGATAGTCTACCCCTCGCACATGACCCGGAGGGTCGACTACGAGGGGGAGCTCGCCGTCGTCTTCGGCCGCACCGCCAGGGACGTCCCGACCGAGGAGGCGGCCGACTACATACTCGGCTACACCTGCTTCAACGACGTCACCGCCCGCGACCTTCAGAAGCTGGACGTGCAGTACACCAGGGCCAAGGGCTTCGACACCTTCTCGGCCATCGGCCCCTGGATCGAGACCGACCTCGACCCGGGGGACGTGAGGATAGAGACCCGCCTGAACGGGGAGAAGCGCCAGGACGCCTCCACGTCCGACATGATATTCAGCGTCGCCGAGCTGGTGAGCTTCGTTACCCACGTCATGACGATGCTGCCGGGGGACGTCATCGCCACGGGCACGCCCTCGGGCGTCGGCAAGATGAAGCCGGGCAACACGGTAGAGGTGACGATCGAGGGCATAGGGACGCTCAGGAACACCGTGGCCGCGCGCGAAGGCGGGGGGCTCAGGAGGCCCTTCTTTGGAAAAAGGACTTGAAGGAAAAATAGAGACGGATTCGAGGGAGGTCTGGTTAACATGGCTGAAAGCTACATCCAGGGACTTTACGCCGACAGGATAGGCGGAGCGAACTTCGGTAAGAGCGACAAGATCTACAAGTTCGAGAAGATAAAGAGGGCCAAGGCCGCCGCGAAACGGGGCAACCCCACGGCCGAGCTCTTCGACTTCGGCGTGGGCGAGCCCGACGAGATGGCCTTCCCCCTGGTAGTGGAGGCCCTCAGGCACGAATGCGCCAAGCCGGAAAACCGGGGCTACGCCGACAACGGCATCATCGAGCTCCAGCGGGCCGCCGCCGCGTATCTCGACCACGTCTTCGGTATAAAGGGGCTCGACCCGGCCACCGAGGTCATCCACTCCATCGGCTCCAAGCCGGCGCTGGCCATGCTGCCCGACGCCTTCATCAACCCGGGCGACGCCATGATAATGACGAGGCCCGGATACCCGGTGATGGCGACCCACACGGTCTGGAACGGCGGCCGGGTGGTGGACGTCCCGCTCCTTGAGGAGAACGGCTTCCTGCCGGACCTCGACACAATCTCCAAAAAGGACCGCGCCGACGCCAAGCTCCTCTACCTCAACTACCCCAACAACCCCACGGGGGCCGCGGCCACCGAGGAGTTCTTTAAAAAGGTCGTGGACTTCGCCGTCGAGAACGAACTGGTCGTCGTCCACGACGCGGCCTATGCCGCCCTCACCTTTGAGAAAAGGCCCCTGAGCTTTCTCTCCATCGACGGCGCCAGGGAGGTCGGGGTGGAGATACACTCCTTTTCCAAGGCCTTCAACATGACCGGCTGGAGGCTAGCCTTCCTCGCCGGCTCCGAGAAGGTCGTAGGCGCCTTCGCCAACGTGAAGGATAACTACGACTCCGGGCAGTTCATAGCCATACAGAAGGCCGGCGTATACGCCCTCGAACACCCGGACATAACCGAGAAGATAGCCGCGAAGTACAAAAGGCGTCTTGATCTCATGGTCTCCGCCCTGCGTGAATGCGGCTTCAACGCCGCAATGCCCGAGGGCTCTTTCTACCTCTACGTGAGGGCCCCGAAAGGCGCCAGGGGAGGCGGCGCCCCCGTGACCTTCGCTAGCGCCGAAGAGGTAGCCGAGTTCCTCATAAAGGAGGCCCACACCTCCACGGTGCCATGGGACGACGCCGGGCCGTACATCCGTTTCTCGGCCACCTTCTCGGCCAGGAACAAGGACGACGAGGAGAGGGTCGTCTCCGAGATGCAGAAGAGGCTCAGGGCCCTTGCCCTCGTCTTCTGACCGCCGCGGCAGCCCCGCCGCCGGGAGCCGGACCATGCCGGAGAGGGTCTTTATATCCATAGGCTCCAATACCGGGGACAGCGCGGACAACTGCCGGCGGGCCGTCGTGGAGCTCGAAGGCTCGCAGGATGTAGACGTGGTAAGCGTAAGCTCGCTGTACAGGACCGAGCCCTGGGGCCGCACCGGCCAGCGGGAGTTCGTAAACTGCGCCGTGGAGGTAACCACCCGGCTTGCCCCGACGGGGCTCCTCGATCTCCTGAAGGGGATAGAACGGGCGATGGGAAGGACCCCGGCCGAACGCTGGGGGCCGAGGGTCATAGACCTCGACATAGTCTTCTACGGAGCGAGCGTGGTCTCCGGCCGGGGGCTTACCATCCCTCACCCCCACGCCCACCAGAGGGCCTTCGTGCTGGCGCCTCTCGCGGAGATCGCCCCGGAGTTCATCCATCCCGTGCTCGGAAAGTCCGCCTCCGAACTCCTCGAAGACCTCGGCGCGGCCGGGGTGGAGAGGATCGAAAGGGACCCGCTATGAGAACCATAATAATACTCATCCTCGTATATCTCGTCTACAGGGTGATAAAGGGGATGCTCTACAGGATACCCCATACGAGCGGCCACCCCCACGCCGGGGTAGGACAGGCGGGTGTTGGCGGCGCGGACCAGGAGGATATGGCCCTCGACCCGGTCTGCGGGAGCTACGTCCCCGTAAGCACGGCCCTCACCGCCGACGTAAAAGGTGAAAGGAAGTACTTCTGCAGCCGCGAGTGCAGGGACAAGCACCTCGCCTCCTTCGATAAGTAATCCCTGCCCGGGGCCACCCCGGGCGGGCCCGTTCCACACCGCCCGCGATCATAAATTCGGTTGACGGGGCGGCTTTTTTCTTGGTATCCTGACATGGCGCCCGTGCGTTCAGGCTGTTTTTCTCAACCAACCCGCCAGCTTTCATGATCCAATCCCGGAAAAACCCTCTGACCAAGGTCCCCCGGCGGGGCGGCTGAAAGGGTGCTGGAGGCAGGCCCGAGCGGCCCCGGAGCGCCGTGGCGGCCGCCGGTACCGAGAGACGCAAAGACCGCAGAACAGGAGGTTATTATGGATTGGGGTAAACAGAACCGTTTGTCGAGGATTATAAAACCGGATACGGGCAGGACCGTGATGCTCGCCGTCGACCACGGCTATTTTCTCGGGCCCACCACGGGGCTCGAGGAGCCGGCGAGCGTGGTGGCCCCGCTCCTTCCCTACGCCGACACCCTCATGCCCACCCGCGGGGTGCTGAGAAACTGCGTGGACGCCAACGTGGACATCCCCATCTGCCTCAGGGTCTCGGGTGGCACCAGCGTCCTCGGAAACCTCCCAGACGAGGGGTTGACCGTCTCCATGGAGGACGCCGTAAGGCTCAACGTGTCCGGCGTGGCGCTCTCCATATTCGTCGGCTCGGACCTTGAAAAGCAGACGCTCCTCGGACTCGCTGAGCTCGTAGACGAGGCCCAGGTGTACGGAATACCCGTCCTGGCCGTCACCGCCGTGGGAAAGGACATGGTCCGCGACGCCCGGTACCTCGGGCTCGCCAGCCGTATAGCCGCCGAGCTCGGGGCAGACGTCGTCAAGACCTATTACTGCCCCGAGGGGTTCGAGGACGTGGTGAGGAAGTGCCCCGTGCCCATAGTCG
>JBHHVK010000064.1:0-9871 GCA_046754205.1 Thermodesulfobacteriota bacterium | reverse complement strand
GTCGTAGCTCTGGATGAGCTCCAGGTAGACGTGGTCGCGGTAGACCGGCTTCTCCCCGCCGGTGAGCTTTCCCGTCATGAGCATGTTGAGCGAGTAGGTGAGCTTGTTCGTGGCCGGTATCCTGTCCACGCCGTCGAAGTCGGGCAGCGTGGTCTGAACCGCCTCGGGGATGTAGGCGTAGCGGAGCCTGGGGCGCACCGTGTGCCTTATCGCGGTAAACCTTTTGAGGCGAGGGTGGAAGATGCGCGCGAAGGTGGTGGTAAGGTCGGCGTCGACCTCGTAGAGATACCTGTCGGCGTACCGGCCCTCGGCCCGGCGCTTTACGAGGTAGAAGGTGCCCCTCGGGGTGATGGAGGGCGTGAACTCGAACCAGCCGCCGGGGTTGAGAGGTATGGAGAGCCTTGGGAGGATGTCGAGCCTCGAGCCCTGCACCCCGGCCTTCCTTACGAAGTTTATGTAGGACGTATTGAGGGAAGTGTAGAGCGGGGTGCGGGGTATCCTCCTTTCGGCCCCGGTGAGCGTGATCTCGGGGTACCTCTGGAGCGTGGCGTCGTCGTTCGCGTTGAGGAGGTTGTCGAACCTGCGGAGCTGGAAGACGACGTTCCACGCGGACCAGCTCTTCGAAAAGCTCAGGTTGCTCTCGATGCTCTCGAGGCTCCTCTCGTCCGAGCCCCTGCCGAAGTCTATGAAGTACTCGTCGTCGCTTACCACGTTTACTCGCGCCTTTACGTTCATCCCGCCGCCGAGGTCCTCGAAGTGGTCCCACCTGAACTGCCAGCGGTCGCTGCCGGCGCTCAGGGGCCGCGAGAGGTTATTGATGGCGCTTCTGAAGTCCCTCACCCTGTCGATGTCAGATTCCTTGAAGTAGAAGAAGTTCGCCTCGCCGTAGCTCCGCCGCGTGCGGAAGTACCTGTACTCCGCGCCGGCGCCGGCACCCCTCGCTGTCTCTATGTCGAGGCGGAACGTGGCGTCCTGGTGGGGCGATATGGCCCAGAAAAAGTCGATATCGAACTTGAAGCCCCTCAGGCGCGAGTACCCGGGGTGCGGCGGCAGCAGCCCCGTCTGGCGCTTGCGCTTTACGGGTATCCTCGCGTACGGGGTGTAGAGTACGGGCACCCCCTTGATCTTGAACAAGACGTTCCTTGCGGTCATGAACTCGCTTACGGTGACCCTGGCGCTTGCGGCGGAGAACTTCCAGAAGGGCTCGCCGCCCACGGGGCAGTCGCAGGTGGTGAAGGAGACGTTCCGGCCGGAGTAGCTCTGCGGGCCGGTCTTCTCGAGGGGGTGCCCCTCGAGGTGGATGTTTTCCGCCTTGTAGAAGAGGCGGCCATGGGCCAGCACCGCGCTCCTCCGCCTGATGTCCACCTGCAGGTCCTCGCCCTTCAGGACGTTGCCCCCCTCGTCTATGAGCATGACCGCTCCCTTGGCCGTGGCCACCCCGGCCGCGGTATTGAGTAGCGCCTCTTCGGCGTAGAGCGTGGTCGCGTCCTGGACGATTACGACGTTACCCTTTGCGTGATAGGTCTCGGTGTCCTGGTCGAAGCTCAGGACGTCGGCGGATATCTCTATGGGCTTGTTCTTCCGGAGGAGCTCGCTCGTGGAGTCCTGCTCCTGGGCGAGGGCCGGGCCAGGGGCGCATAAGGAGACGGTCAGGATGAGGAATATGAGGGTTGATAAATAGCGCATCTGAGAGAGTAGACCTTTTGGCGGGCGGCGTGGAGCTTGCGCGCGGCCCTTCTGGCGTGTGTCAAATCCGAAAAATTAGCATACAAGGGAGGCTTTTACAAGCCCCCGGCGGCCCGTCATCTACGCAGTAGGCGGTCGAGCGCCTTTTTCGCTTCCCCCACGGTGAAGATGGAGCCGGCTACGACGACCGCGTCGGCCGGGCGGGCCAGCTCGAGGGCGTACCTTAACGCGGCCGAGACCGGGGTCCTGGTCTCGGCCCTGACGTCGTGTGCCCTGGCGATCCGGGCGAGCCGGCGGGCGGGGGCGGCCCGGGGGAACCTCGGGGAGGTGGCTATGAAGGTGGCGGCGAGCGGAAGGAGCGGGGTGAGGATGCCGTCGATGTCCTTGTCTTCCATGATGCCGGCCACGAGGATGAGCCTCCGGCGTCCGAGGGCGGCGAGGTACGAGGCGAGCGCCTCGGCCCCGGGGGGATTGTGGGCGCAGTCGAGCAGCAGGAGCGGCCTTTTCGAGACCACCTCGAGCCTTCCGGGCCAGCGGGTCCCCCGAAGCCCCCTCCTGATGGAGCCGGGGGTCACCGGAAAGCCCATCTCCATAAGGGCCCCGGCCACGGCAACGGCGACGGCGGCGTTAGTGAGCTGGTGGGCGCCGGCAAGGGGCGTGGAGAGGCCTTTCATCTCGACGCCCGCCCCGGAGTAGTCGAAACTTCCGGGCCGCGCCAGCGGGGTCATGGAGAAGTCCGCCCCGAGCCTCAAGATGGTGGAGCCCTTCCTGCGGGCCGCGCCCGTTATGACGTCGAGGGGCGGGCGGGCCTGCTCGCCGGTTACGACCGCTCCGCCCTTTTTTATTATCCCCGCCTTCTCGGACGCGACCCTTTCCGGGTCGCACCCGAGATGGGCCGAGTGGTCGAGCCCGATATTGGTTATTACGGAGACGACGGCCCTGGCCGCGTTGGTCGCGTCGAGGCGGCCCCCCATCCCCACCTCCACTACGGCTATGTCCACCCCCCTTTGCCTGAATATCTCGAAGGCCATGGCGGTCGCGGTCTCGAAGAAGGTCGGCTCGCCGGCCAGGGGGGCCACCTCCCGCGCGGCCCCGGCCACCCTGCGGTAGGCCTCGGCCACCTCGCCGTTGGTCGCGGGCGTGAAGCCGATGCGTATCCTCTCGTTGAATCTTATAAGGTGAGGGGAGGTGTAGAGGCCGACCACGAGGCCCGATTCAGTGAGGATGGAGGCGATGGAGGCCGCGGTCGAGCCCTTTCCGTTAGTGCCGGCCACGAGCACGGCCGGATAGGACGCCTCGGGGTTGCCGAGGGCCTTCAGGAGCCCGCGTATCCTCGTAAGCCCCGGCCTTATGCCGAGGGGGGCGAGGGCGTAGAGCCTGCGGATGGCCTCCCGGTAGGTGATGGCGGCGGACGGTCCCGGGGTTCGGGCTGCTGGGCTTTTGTGCATGGCGGGCCTTCGATAGGTATCCGGCGAAGGGCAAGGGGGGCCGGGGGGCCGGGGGGCCGGGGGGCCGGGAAGGGGCGAGGCCCGGCTCCGGGGATGACGGGCCTTTCCGGCGAAGCGGGCCCCGGGTCAGGTAGACTTTCCGGTGAAGGCGGAAAGGAGCCCCGAGATGGTCTCCTTGAGCCGTTTCCTCTCCACTATCATGTCTATCATGCCGTGCTCGAGCAGGTACTCGGAGCGCTGGAAGCCCTCCGGCAGCTTCTGCCTGATGGTCTCCGCTATCACCCTCGGCCCGGCAAAGCCTATGAGGGCCTTGGGCTCGGCTATTATCACGTCCCCGAGCATGGCGAAGCTCGCCGAGACCCCGCCCATGGTGGGGTCGGTGAGGACGGATATGTAGGGGAGACGCCTCTGTCTGAGCCTCGCTATCGCGGCGCTCGTCTTGGCCATCTGCATGAGCGAGAGTATCCCCTCCTGCATCCTCGCCCCGCCCGAGGCCGAAACGATGACAAGGCCGCAGTCCTTCTCCACGGCCCTCTCCACGAGCCTCGTCACCTTCTCGCCCACCACCGAGCCCATGGAGCCGCCCATGAAGGAGAACTCGAAGACCCCGAGCATGGCCCTGTTCCCGTCGATGGCGCACTCGCCGGTGATTATGGCGTCCTTGGATGCGTGGGTCTTCTGGGCGGCCTTTATCCTGTCCTTGTACTTCTTGAGGTCCTTGAAGCTGAGGGTGTCGACGGGGCCGACGTCCGAGTCGTGTTCGACGAAGGAGCCGTCATCGGCCAGCTGCTCTATCCTCGTGGCCGCCTGTATCCTGAAGTGGTAGTCGCACTTGGGGCATACGTCGAGATTTCTCTCGGCCTCCTTCTTGTATATGATCTCGGCGCAGTTGGCGCACTTGACCCAGAGGCCGGCCGGGACCTTTATGCTCCGTCCCTCCTCGCTGCCGGCGAAGATGTCCTTTTTAAACCATATCATGGCTGTTATTCCTCTGTATACGACCGGCCCCGATGGGCCGGAATAGCTACCCTATAACACATATCAGGGGGCGTGTCACCACCTATGTAAAGGGCGGTGGCCGGCGGCGAGGTTTCTAATCTCACCCCTGTCGAAGGCCCTCAGGAAGGCCTCCACCACCGTCCCGTCGAACTGCGCCCCCGAGTGGCGCATGAGCTCGGCGAAGGCCGCCTCCGTGGAGAGCCCCTGCCTGTAGGGCCTGTCGGTGGTAATGGCGTCGAAGGTGTCGGCCACGGATATTATCCTTGCCACCAGGGGGATATCTTCGCCGGCCAGGCCCTCGGGGTATCCCGAGCCGTCGTAGTGCTCGTGGTGGTAGAGCATCCCGGGGATCACGTCGCTCAGCTGGGGCACGTGCTTTAAGATCTCGGCGCCCAGGAGGGGGTGGAGCTTCATAGCCTCGGTCTCTTCCTCCATCAGGGGGGTGGGCTTTCTGAGCACGTTGTCCTCCACGCCTATCTTGCCTACGTCGTGGAGGACCGCCGAGAGGCGGAGGGTCTTCATCTCGGAAGGGTCCATGCCGAGCTCCCCGGCGATGGCCAGAGAGTACTCGAGGACCCTCTTCGTGTGTCCCCCGGTGTAGGGGTCGCGCTGGTCTATCGCCTCGGCGAGGGCGGCGGCGGTGGCGTGGAAGGTCTCTGCTATCTCCTCGTAGAGGCGGGCGTTGTCAAGGGCGATGGCGACCTGGTTGCTGAAGAGGCGGAAGACCTCGAGGTCGGAGCCCGTGAACTCGCCGCCGCCCCGCCTGTTTATGGCCTGAAGGACCCCGATGGTCCTGTCCCTTATCTTCACCGGCACGCATATGATGTTGCGCGTGGTGAACTCGCTCGTGCGGTCGCCCCTGGGGCTGAAACGTCTGTCCCTGGATACGTCCGGGACGATGAGCGGCCTGCCGTGCTCGGCCACCCAGCCGGCTATGCCCTCGCCTATCTTGAGCCGGACCTCCTTGAGCCTCTCGCCCTTCTCGCCGATGGCGACCTCGAAGTAGAGCTCTCCGGCCTCTTCGTCCACAAGCAGGAGCGAGCCCGCCCGCGCGCGCATGAGCCGGGTTATCGCCGCCATGGCCCTGCGCCTTATTACGTTCTGGTCGAGGGTGGAGATAAGGAGCGAGCCGACCTCGTGGAGGGTGGAGAGCTGCTTGACCCTGTCGTCGAGCCCGTCTTTGGAGTGACTTCCGGCACGACGTTCTTTTATCCCTGTTCGAGCCATGAGGTTCCCCTGGTTGATGTTGCAAGGGACCGCCCTGTCCGGGCTTCGTCCTCCGGGGTCACCTCCCCGGCCGGCGCGCTCCGGCGCGTCCGTGCGCGCCGGTCAGGCCTTTCTTGAGGGATGCTACGAACTCGGCGACATCGGCGACGAGGTTTTTACCGCCCGAGCCGCGGGCTATGACGTTTACGATGGCGCTGCCGACTATGACCCCGTCGGCCGAGCGGCCGACCCGGGCCGCCTGTTCGGGCGTGGAGATGCCGAAGCCGACGCCCACGGGGAGGTCCGTGAACCTCCGTATCCTCTTTACGTAGCCGGGGATGTCCGCGGAGAGTTTTTTCCTCGCCCCGGTAACGCCCGTGAGGCTCACGTAGTAGACGAAGCCGGAGCCCTTCTGCGCGGCGAGCCTCATGCGCCTCGAGTCGCTCGTGGGCGTGAGGAGGAATATCATGTCGAGCCCCACCGAGTCGAGCTCGCACTTCAGCTCGTCCGCCTCCTCGGGCGGCAGGTCCACGACGAGGACCCCGTCGGCCCCGGCGGCGCGCGCGGCCCTGGCGAAGCGCCTGAGCCCGAAGGCGAATATCGGGTTGTAGTACCCGAAGAGCACGATGGGTATATCCGTCTTCTTCCTGGCCCGCTCCACCAGGGCGAGGACGTCCTTCAAGGTGACGCCCCGGGCAAGGGCCCTCTCCGAGGACGCCTGTATGGTGGGGCCGTCGGCCATGGGGTCGGAAAAGGGTATGCCGAGCTCGATTATGTCGGCGCCCGCGCCTTCGAGCTCCACGATGAGGCTCTCCGTGGTCTCGATGTCCGGGTCCCCGGCGGTTATGAAGGCCACCAGCGCCTTCTCCCCCTTCTCCTTGAGCCCGGTGAACTTTGCCGTAATCCTGGTCAATGTCGCCTCCGAAGTTCTCCTTAGAGCGTATACTTGAAAATCCTCGACACTGTGTCGAGGTCCTTGTCCCCGCGTCCCGAGAGGTTTACGATTATGACCGCGCTCTTTTTCATCTTCGGCGCCGCCTTCATGGCGTAGGCCACGGCATGGGAGCTCTCCAGGGCCGGTATGATGCCCTCGGTCCTGGTCAGCGCCTTGAAGCCTTCGATGGCCTCGCGGTCGGTGACGGACGTGTACTCGATACGCCCCGTGTCGTGGAGGTAGGAGTGCTCCGGGCCGACACCCGGGTAGTCGAGCCCGGCGCTGATGGAGTGGGTCTCGCGTACCTGGCCGTACCTGTCCTGCAACAGGTAGGTCTTGTTGCCGTGGAGCACGCCGGGCCTGCCGCCGCAGATGCTCGCCGCGTGCTCTCCCGTGGATATGCCGTGCCCCCCCGCCTCCACGCCCATCATCAGCACGCCCTCGTCGCCGAGGAAGGGATAAAAGAGCCCCATGGCGTTGGATCCGCCGCCGACGCAGGCGACGAGCAGGTCCGGCAGCCGGCCGGTCTTGGCCCTTATCTGACGCCTCGCCTCACGGCCGATTACGGACTGGAAGTCGCGGACCATCATGGGGTAGGGGTGGGGGCCCGCCACGGAGCCTATTATGTAGAAGGTGTCGCGGACGTTGGTCACCCAGTCGCGGATCGCTTCGTTCATGGCGTCCTTGAGCGTGGCCGACCCCGAGCTTACGGAGTGGACCTCGGCGCCGAGGAGCTTCATGCGGAAGACGTTGGGGGACTGCCTCTTTATGTCCTCCGCTCCCATGTATATCTCGCACCCGAGCCCGAACATGGCCGCCACCGTGGCCGTTGCAACGCCGTGCTGGCCAGCTCCGGTCTCGGCTATTATGCGGGTCTTGCCCATGCGCTTGGCCAGCAGTATCTGGCCGATGGTGTTGTTTATCTTGTGGGCCCCGGTGTGGCAGAGGTCTTCGCGCTTGAGGTATATCCGGGCCCCGCCGAGCCTGGCGGTGAGCCTCTCGGCCAGGAACAGCGGCGTGGGGCGTCCCGTGTAGTCGGTAAGGTAGTGTTTGAGCTCGCGCTTGAAGCCCGGGTCGCCCTTCCACTTCAGGTAGGCCCTGGTGAGCTCGTCGACGGCGGGCATGAGCGTTTCGGAGATGTACTTTCCGCCGTAGGGGCCGAAGTGGCCGGATCTGTCGGGGAGTCTTTTCATCTTTTCCGCTTTTCCTCCGAGTTTATGGGGCCGGCCGCGGCCGGCTACAGCGCGGCCCTCGCCTCTTCGATGAACCTTCGTACCCTTTCGTGGTCTTTCCTGCCGGGGGCAAGCTCCACGCCGGAGCTTACGTCCACGCCGTAGGGCCGGACCTTTCGCGCCGCCCCGGCGACGTTGTCGGGGGTGAGCCCCCCGGAGAGTATGACCCTGCCGCGCCCCGCGGCCCGCGCGGCTATTGCCCAGTCGAAGGTCTCGCCCGTGCCCCCGGGCGCGTCTTCGCGGAAGGCGTCGAGGAGGAAGGCCGCGACGTCGTACCCGGCCATCCGCTCGATGACCTCTGGCCCGCGGACCCGGAGCGCCTTTATTACCCTGGCCTCGACCCTCAGGCACTCCTCCGGGGTCTCGTCCCCGTGGAGCTGGGCCGCGTCGAGCCGGGCGGTCTTTATTATCTCGTTTACCCTGTCGGCGGGCTCGTCGACGAAGACGCCCACCGTGGTGACCAGCGGCGGGAGCCGCCCTATTATCTCTCCGGCCTTTTCGGGGTCCACGTACCTCGGGCTCTTCCCGTAGAAGACGAAGCCGAGGGCGTCGGCGCCCGAGCCCGCCGCCGCCAGCGCGTCGTCGAGGCTCGTTATCCCGCAGATCTTAATCCGTAGGGGACTTCCATGGGTCATTCTTGCCGCCCTCCTCCGGCTCGTAACCGAGGTCCTCGGGCCTTATCGTCCTCACCCCGCGGAGCTCCTTGAGCTTTGCGCCGACGTCATCCTCCCTTACCAGGGCCTCGCCTACGAGAAAGGCCCCGGCCCCCGCCTCCCTGAGAAAGACGATGTCATCAAAGGTGTTGATGCCGCTCTCGCTCACCACGACGCACCCCTCGGGCACCAGCGGCGCGAGCCTCTTCGTGGTTTCGAGGTCCGTCGTGAAGGTCTTGAGGTCCCGGTTGTTTATGCCTATCATGCCGCCCCCGGCCCCCCCCTCTCCGGCCCCGGCGTCGAGGGCGGTCTTGAGCTCTTCTTCGTCGTGGACCTCCACCAGGGCGCTCATCCCGAGCTCGCCGGTCCGGCCCAGGAGGTCGGAGAGCAGGCCCCCTTCAAGGACCGAGGCTATGAGGAGCAGGGCGTCGGCCCCGGCGGCCCTCGATTCCCACACCTGGTAATCCTCGACGATGAAGTCCTTGCGGAGCACGGGTATCTTGAGGTGGTGCTTTATGGACGTGAGGAAATCGAGGCGCCCGAGGAAGTACTTCTCCTCGGTGAGTATGGAGACCGCCGCCGCGCCGCCAGCCTGATAGGCCTGGGCGATGACCATGGGGTAGAACTCTGGGCGGATTATCCCCCTGGAGGGGGACGCCTTCTTTATCTCCGCTATGATCCTCACGTCGTCGGGGTCCCGTGCGGCGAGAGAGGCGGCAAAGTCCCGCGGTGGGTCTATGCGGGCGATCTTATCCTTGAACCCGTCCATGTAGTAGCCCTTGTAGGGGGCTATGCGTTCGAGCTCCTTCTTTTTGTTCTCTACTATCTCGTCTATTATCATCTGTTGGTTATCTCTTTGAGCCCTTCGAGTTTGCCGAGGGCCTCTCCGGAGTCGATGGAGCCGTGGGCCAGGGCCACACCCTCGGCTATGGAGCCGGCCGCGCCGCCGGCGCATATGGCGGCGCCGCCGTTCAGGAGCACCACGTCCCTTGCCGGGCCCGGCTTGCCGCCGAGGACGTCGAGTATGGTGGCGGCGTTTTCCTCGGGCCCGCCGCCGGCGAGGTCCCCGGGGCTGCACCGGGTGAAGCCGAAGTCCTCCGGTTTTATGTGATATGTTCTTATGGAACCGTCCCGGAGTTCCGTGACCTTCGTCTCATCGGCCGTGGTTATCTCGTCGAGGCCGTCCTCGCCGCGGACCACCAGGGCGTGGGTGCTTCCGAGGTTGGCGAGCACCTTTGCCACGAGGTCGGTCAGCGCCGGGTCGTATACCCCGATGAGCTGGCGCGCGGCACCGGCCGGGTTGGTGAGCGGGCCGAGGAGGTTGAAGACCGTGCGGATGCCTATCTCGCTTCGGACCGGGGCGGCGTACTTCATGGCGCCGTGGAGCCTGGGGGCGAAGAGGAACCCGATGCCCACGTCGGCTATGCACTCCTCCACCCTTGCGACCTCCACCTCGATGTTCACGCCGAGGGCGCGGAGCACGTCCGCCGACCCGGACCTCGACGAGACCGAGCGGTTTCCGTGCTTGGCCACGGTAAGCCCGGCCCCGGCGGCCACGAAGGCAGCGGCCGTGGAGATGTTGAAGGTCATGGACTCGTCCCCGCCGGTGCCGCAGGTGTCGATGAGGCTGTCCCTCCTCTCGGGCGGCACCTCCACGCGGGTCGCCTTCTCGCGCATGACCCGGGCGGCCCCTGTTATCTCGGCCACGGTCTC
>JBHHVK010000063.1:0-9934 GCA_046754205.1 Thermodesulfobacteriota bacterium | reverse complement strand
GGGGCGCGGGGGGCCCCGGGGGGGGGGGGGGGGGCCCCCCCCCCCCCCCCGCCGGGGAGTTCGTCGTACTGCTCGGCCCCTCGGGGTCCGGCAAGTCCACGCTCCTGAATATCCTGGGCGGCCTCGACACGGCAACCTCCGGGCGCGTCCGTTACATGGACCGCGACCTTACGAGTGCGGGCGAAAGGGAGCTCACCGAGTACAGGAGGTTCCACGTCGGTTTCGTCTTCCAGTTCTACAACCTCATCCCGTCCCTTACCGCCGAGGAGAACGTGGCCGTGGTAACGGAGATAGCCCGGGAGCCGATGAGGCCAGAGGACGCCCTCTCCATGGTGGGCCTCGCCGACAGGCTCCGCCACTTCCCGGCCCAGCTCTCCGGGGGCGAGCAGCAGCGGGTGGCCATAGCCCGCGCCATCGCCAAGAGGCCGGCGGTGCTGCTCTGCGACGAGCCCACCGGGGCGCTCGACTCGGCCACCGGCGTGGTGGTGCTCGAGGCCATAGACCGTGTCAACCGCGAGCTCCATACCACCACCGTCCTCATAACCCACAACGCGGACATAGCCATGCTCGCCGATCGCGTGGTCCACCTCTTCGACGGGCGCATAACGGAGGTCACCGTAAACGAGGTGAAAAAGACCCCTCGCGAGATAAGCTGGTAGGCCGTGGGCGCGCTTACGAAAAAACTGCTCCGCGACCTCTGGAGGATGCGGGGGCAGGCCCTGGCCATAGCGCTCGTGATAGCGGGCGGGGTGGCCACCTTCGTCATGTCCTTCAGCATGTACGAGTCGCTCGACCTCACCCGCGCGTCCTACTACCGCGACTACCGTCTGGCCGACGTCTTCAGCACGCTCAAGCGCGCGCCCGAGGGAGTAAAGGCGAGGGTAGAGGAGGTCCCCGGGGTCGACATCGTCGAGACGCGTGTCGTCGCCCCGGTGAAGATAGAGATAGAGGGTTTTTCCGACCCCGTCACGGGCACGATAGTCTCCATCCCCTACGGCCAGCCCGCCCTTAACCGCCTGTACCTCAGGGGAGGGCGGCTCGTGGGGCCGGGCCGCACCGACGAGGTGGTCCTCTCCGAGCCCTTTGCCGAGGCCCACGGGCTCGGGCCCGGCGACCGCATCCATATCATAATAAAGGGTCAGGAGATGGACCTCGACGTCGTGGGCGTGGCGCTCGCCCCGGAGTACATCTACCAGCTGGCCCCCGGGGCGCTCTTCCCGGACTTCAAGCGCTACGGGGTCCTCTGGATGGGAAGAGAGCCGCTGGAGGCGGCCTACGACATGGAGGGGGCCTTCAACGACGTTTCGATGTCGCTCGCCCCTGACGCCGCCGCCGGCGACGTAATCGACAGGCTCGACGTCATCCTCGCCCCCTACGGCGGCCTCGGCGCCTACGGCAGGAAGGACCAGTTGTCGAACCGCTACCTCTCCGAAGAACTACACATGCTCGGGCAGATGGCCTTCGTCTTCCCGGTAATCTTCCTCGGTGTGGCCGTCTTCCTCTTGAACGTCGTCATAACGCGCCTGGTAAACATACAGCGCGAGCAGATAGCCGTGCTGAAGGCCTTCGGCTATGGAAATCTCGCGGTGGGGCTCCACTACCTCTGGCTCGTCCTCCTCCTGGCGGCCGTCGGGGTCGCGGCCGGGGTAGCCGCCGGCGCGTGGCTCGGAAAGAACCTGAGCGAGATATACATGATATACTACCGTTTCCCCTTCCTCGACTATACCCTGAGCCCCAGGGTGGTCGTATACGCCGGGGCGGCAAGCGCCGCCTCGGCCGCGGCCGGGACCTTCATGGCGGTGCGCCGCGCCGCCGGGCTGCCGCCTGCCGAGGCGATGCGTCCCGAGCCCCCGGCGGTCTACCGCGAGTCCGCCCTCGAAAGGCTCGGGCTCGGCAGGCTCCTGTCCCAGCCCGGCAGGATGATACTCCGCCACATCGCCAGGAGGCCGGTAAAGTCCGCCCTTTCGACCCTCGGCATCGGTTTCGCGGTGGCCGTCATGATGGCGGGGACCTTCTTCGGCGACGCCGTGGACTTCATGGTGGACGTGCAGTTCAACCTTTCCGGGCGCGAGGACCTCACGGTTACCTTCAGCGAGCCGGCCTCGGCCCGGGCCCGCCTCGAGCTTACGAGCATCCCGGGGGTCTGGTACGGCGAGCCCTTCCGCACGGTCCCGGCCCGTCTCAGGTTCGAGCACCGGAGCTACAGGACGTCCGTTCAGGGCGTGGAGCCGGGGGCGGACCTCCACAGGCTCCTCGACGCGGACCTGAGGCCCATAGAGGTCCCACGGGCCGGGATAGTCCTCACCGACTACCTCGGCGGGCTCCTCGGCGTGGAGCCAGGGGACAGGCTCACCGTTGAGGTGCTCGAAGGGAGCCGCCCCACAAAGGAGGTCCCGGTGGCGGCCCTGGTGAGCCAGTACGTCGGGGTCGGGGGGTTCATGGAGCGGCGGGCGCTCAACCGGCTCATGGACGAGGGGGCGGCCATAAGCGGGGTGCACCTCGCCGTGGACCCGCTCGCCAGGGAGGATATCTACCGGGAGCTCAAGGAGATACCGGGGGTGGCCGGGACGGTGGCGCGCAGGGACGCGGTCAGCAACTTCTTCGAGTCCATGGGGGACCAGGTCTTCATCTACACCTTCTTCACCACCATACTCGCCGCCGTCATCGCCTTCGGCGTGGTCTACAACAGCGCGCGCATAGCGCTCGCCGAGAGGAGCAGGGAGCTTGCGAGCCTCCGCGTTCTGGGGTTTACAAGGGGGGAAATTTCCTATATCCTGCTCGGTGAGCTCGCCCTGCTGACCCTGGCGGCGATGCCCGTGGGTTTTGTCGTGGGAAGGCTCCTCAGCGTCTACATAATCTCGCAGATGCAGAACGACCTCTTCAGGATCCCCCTTGTACTCGAGGCCGATACCTACGCGTTCTCGGCCCTGGTGGTGCTGGTCTCCGCGGCGGCCAGCGGGCTTATCGTGCGCACGAAGCTCGACCGGCTCGACCTCGTCTCAGTCCTCAAGACCAAGGAGTAGAACCCTATGGGCCGGACCAGAAAGCTCGCAGTGGCCTTAGTCCTGCTCGCCGTGGCGGCGGCGCTTGTCTGGGGGTTCGTGCCGAAGCCCGTAGCCGTTGACACCGCCGGGGTCACGCGCGGGCCCATGAGGGTCACCGTGGACGAGGAGGGCAAGACCCGCGTCAAGGACAGGTTCGTCGTCTCCGCCCCGGTGGCCGGGTACGCCAGGAGGATCGACCTCGACGTGGGCGACGCCGTAGCAAGCGGCGACGTGGTCGCCTCCATCGAGCCCGCCAGGGCTACGGTGCTCGACCCGAGGACCCTTGCCGCGGCGCGCGCCCGCGTGGCCGCCGCCGGGTCCGCCCTCAAGGTAGCGCTCGAGGAGTCCGAGGCCGCCGGGGCAGAGGCCGCCTTTGCCGCAAGCGAGCTGGCGAGGGTAAGGGGCCTTTTCGAGGGGGGGTACGTCCCGCGCGAGAGGCTCGACGCCGCAGAGGCGGACCGGAGAAGGACCGGCGCGCTCCTGAGGTCGGCGAACTTCAACGCGGACGTGGCGAGGTTCACGCTCGCCGCGGCGCGCACGGCCCTCAGGTACTCCGGCGGAGAGTCGGACGGGGGGCGGGCCTCGCGCACCGTGGAGCTGCGCGCCCCGACCGACGGCGTGGTCCTGAGGGTCATCCACGAGAGCGAGGGGGCCGTGCCCGTCGGCGAGCCGTTAATCGAGATAGGCGACCCGGCCGGGCTCGAGGTGGAGGTCGACGTCCTTTCCGCCGACTCCGTCCGCATCGCCCCCGGCGCGCCTGTGGAGTTCATCCGCTGGGGCGGGGACAAGCCGCTTGCCGGCAGGGTCCGCGTGGTGGAGCCGGCCGGGTTCACAAAGGTATCGGCCCTCGGGGTCGAGGAGCAGAGGGTGCTCGTCATATCCGAGATAACCTCGCCGACGGAGATGTGGAAACGTCTCGGCGACGGCTACCGGGTGGAGGCGAGCTTCATACTGTGGGAGGGCGAGTCCGTCCTCCAGGTCCCTTCGAGCGCGCTCTTCAGGTACAGGGGAGGGTGGGCGCTCTTCGTCATCGACGGCGGAAGGGCGCGGCTTCGGACCGTCGAGACAGGCAGGAGGAGCGGGCTCGTGGCCGAGGTCCGGGGCGGCGTGGCCGAAGGCGATGTGGTCATAGTCCACCCCGACGGCTCCATAGAGGACTCCACCAGGGTGAGGCCGAGGCGGGCGCGTCGCTGACCCCGTTACCTGAAAAACTCCTCCCTGTCATAGACGAGCGCCGCCGTCTCCCCGGTGACCCCGCCGTCGAGTATCTCGCCGATGAAGACCGTATGGTCCCCCGCCTCTTTTTGCCAGTAGACCCTGCAGTCGAGCCAGGCCACGCAGTCCCTGAGCACGGGCGAGCCCGTGACCCCGGTGTCGTAATCCACTCCGGCGAACTTGTCCGTCCTCCTGCCCGTCTTCAGGCCGAAGTGCCTGCCCGTCTCCACGTTGTCCGGGCCGAGGATGTTTACGGCGAAGACCCCGGAGTCCCTTATCATGTCGTGGGTGAAACGCGTCGGCCCCACGGCCACCATCACCAGGGGAGGGACGAAAGAGACCCTCGATACCCAGGCCGCCGTCATGGCGTTCACCCGCCCCTCGTGGACCGTGCTTATCACGCATACACCCTGGACTATCTTCTTCGCCGCCTCGGATATCTCCTTGTTTACGGCCATCCCGCCTCCTCCGAAATGCACCCGCCGGTCCCTCAGGGAGCGGCGGGGCCTTTGAATACGATGTCGTCGTAGCAGGCCGTGGCCTCTTCGCCCGTGTTGTCCGTGTCGGTCATGACGGCAATCCCCGTTACCCTCGGGGGCTCTACGCCGAAAAACGCCCTGTAGTCTTCGTAGACGTTCCGGGTCTCGGCCATCCAACCGCCCGCAAGGGCGGCCCCGCTCTCCACGGCGAACATGGCGGCCCTGTCGTTGTAGGGGTTCGGCAGGCTCCGGCCCTTCGGCAGCCTGTTGGCCCAGATGTAGTTCACCGCCGTGCCCGGAGGCTCCGCGCCGTAGACGGCGGAGGCGAGCCTGCGGGCGAGCCTGTCGGTCAGCGGCGCCCTGTCCGCGTCATAGGCAAAGGTAACGTAGACCCGCGCCGGGTAGTCGTCCCCTCGCTTCGTCCTGGCATCCCCCCCGTGGAGCACGCGGTCGACCCTCCACCGCCAGGCCAGTACCGGGTACTCCTTCAGGTCCATGTCGAGCTCCCTGTAAAGGGCGGAGGCGGAGCCGCTGCTTACGGCCGCCAGGCACGTGTCGCCCCCGTCTCCTTCAATGCCGTACCTCGTGTGTTTCCTTATCCTGGGAAAGCTGAGCCGTTTCCAGCCCTCGGGGGCGAAGGTCTCCGAGGGCTCGGTCTTCGGGTAGGTGAAGGTATCGATTACGACCGCTTCGGAGGGCGTCGAGAGATGTCCTTTTCGGGGTGCGGGTGGCGGGGAGATGGGATGGTTCGCCGCCGTGAGCATGAGGGCGGCCGCGAGCAGCGGGATTGCAGTGGCGCGCAGCGTAGTCTTCACGTGCTTCCTGCCGGGTCCGGGGCGGCCCTTCCGGCAAGGCCCCGGGAGGCCGCGAATAGGTGGAGGGGGGGCGTTACCTGGAGTGCCTGTCGGCAACCTTGGAGGCGCCGTAGGAGGCGGGCTTCGTTACGGCGGCGTAGCCCGAGCCCATGACCATGCCCACCACCTGTTTTATGATCTCCTTCGTCTCGCCCTTGTCGCCGACGTCGAGGTGTATTTCCACGGGGAGCGCGCTGAGTCCGCTCCTGTCGAGGCCGGCCCTTACCGCCCCGGCGAGCTCTATGCTCATGGTGGCCTCGTAGAAGATGCGCTGCCGCATGCTCGTCATCTTCCTGCGGCGGTGCTTCTTGTAGAAGTAGCGTCCGCCGTGGCCCACGCGGTGGATTATGATCGCGGCCACGAAGACGGTCTCGTCGGCCAGAAAGGAGTCCGTGCCGATTATCACGTTGTGGGTGAGCCCAGGGGCTTCGGTTACGAAGCTGGTGATTTCGGCGAAGACCCCGCCGTCGCCGACCTTCCCGCGGGAGGGGCTTACGAAGCCATCGAGTGGGTGTCGCTCCGGGTCTTCCATCCATGGCAGGATACTACGGACGGCTTGAAGAAACAAGGATTTTGTAACAGACGCCCACGGGGCCGGGCGGCCGCGCTTTTGGGTTTGCCTTTTCGCTCTTTCCGGTGTATAAAAAACTCGACGCCCCATACCTCCGCCCGCAAGGCGTCCGCACCCGGACGGGCCGGTTTTTTCCGTCGGCATGGGCAGCGCCGCGGCCGCGCTCCAAAGACAACCATTGGTTGCGAAAAATGAAGATCCACGGTTCAGCCTTCGCCATACTTCTCATCATAGCCGTTTCCATCTTCGTCGTCGAGTTCCTGGTGATGGTAGTCCTGTACACTGCCAACCATGAAATCGTCTTCGCCTATGCGCTTCTCGACTCCGTTCTGCTCGTAACCCTGCTCTCTCCGTTCCTCTACCTCTTCCTCTTCAGGCCCGTGCTCAGGAACATAAAGGAACGGATGAGGGTGGAGGCCGACCTGACAAGGGAGCGCGACCGCGCCCATGGGTACCTCGACGTGGCCGGGGTCCTCCTGATGGTCCTCGACACCGAGGGCAAGGTCCTGCTCATAAACAAGAGGGGGTGCGACATACTCGGCTGCTCGGAGTCCGAGATAATCGGGAAGGACTGGTTCAAGGACTTCATGCCCAGGCGGGCCAGGCAGAAGGCGAGGCAGGCCTTCTTAAGGCTCCTCTCCCACAACATCGGGGCCCGCGAGGTCTTCGAGGTCCCCGTGCTCACCCGCTCCGGCGGCGAGAGGACCCTGATATGGCACAACAGGGTCGTCTACGAGGCGGGCAGGCTCATCGGCACATTGAACTCCGGCGAGGACATAACCGAGCGCAAGGAGGCTGAAGAGGCCCTGAGGGAGAGAGAGACGAGGTACCGCCTCATCAACGACACCTCCTTCGACGCCATCATCATCGCCGACTCCGAGGACCGCATCATCGAGTGCAACCCCAGCGCGGAGAGGATGTTCGGCTACGGGCCCGGCGAGATGCTCGGGGTGCGCATAGCGGAGATCATGCCGGAGCGCTACCGCCGGAGGCACCACGAGGGGCTCAGGCATTTTCTCGAAACCGGGTTGAGCGGCATCCAGGGCAGGGTCCTCGATATCGAGGGCCTCAAAAGGGACGGAGAGGTCTTTCCCACGGAGCTCGTGCTCAGCTCCTTCTCCATCGGCGAGAAGATGTATTTTTCGGCCACCATTCGCGACGTAACGGAGAAGAAGAGGGCCGAGGACGAGAAGGTCCATATCCAGGCCCAGTTGAACCAGGTGCAGAAGATGGAGGCCATCGGGACGCTCGCGGGGGGGCTGGCCCATGACTTCAACAACATGCTCACGGCCATGCGCGGAAACGCCGAGCTCGCCCTCGAGGACGTGGCCCCCGGCGACCCGGTCCGTACGAGGCTCAACGAGATAATCCAATCGGTGGCCCACGCCTCCAAGCTCACGCGCCAGCTCATGCTCTTCAGCAGAAGACAGCCAACGAGGCTTCTGCCCCTGGACCTTAACCGCGCCATAGACTCCATACTGCCCATAATCTGCCGCATCATCGGCGACAACATCACGGTGGTCACGGAGCTCAGCGACGATATCTGGACCGTAAGGGCCGACGAGTCCAACATCGAGCAGGTCTTCCTGAACCTCGCCGTAAACGCCAGGGACGCCATGCCGGACGGGGGCCGCATAACCGTAAGGACATTGAACGTTACCTTCACCGAGGACGATGTGAGGGGGACGGCCGGCGCTCGGCCCGGCAACGCCGCGTGCTTCTCCGTGGAGGATACGGGGCCGGGGATAGCCGGGGATGTCATCCAGCACATATTCGAGCCTTTCTTTTCGACCAAGGAGCCGGGAAAGGGCACCGGGCTCGGGCTCGCCGTGGTCTACGGCATTGTCAGCGGGCACAAGGGATGGGTTACCGTGGACAGCGGGCCCGGCCTCGGCGCCCGCTTCATGGTCTGTCTGCCCGCCGCCACCGAGGACGCCGCCGGGGAGGGGGAGGCGCCCGGTCTCACTCCGGACGACGGCTCTAAGCCCAGGCATCCCTTATGACCGGCCCGTCTCCGCCCCGGTGGGGGCGCGTGCTCAAGGTTCGCCGTCCCGGGGCGATAATAATATCAGGCACCCTTTGAGTTTCCATCTGTCGAGCGCATGATTTGCAGGCGCGCCGGGTTTTTCCCCGGAGTGGAATCCAATCCTGTGGAGGGAAGCGGTATGGAAGAAAAAAGGAGGCTCAGAAGGCGGTACCTGCTCGCGGAGGTGAAGGTAAGGCCCCAGGCCGACGACGACTGGACCGACGCCGTGTTGATGAACATCAACAGGGGGGGGATGTGCCTCTTCGCCCTCGGCTCCATCAGGAACAAGTCCCGGGTGGTGATCAAGATAATCTACAGCGAAGGCCGCAAGAAGCTCATCTCCGAGGAGATACCGGGGGTGGTGAAGTGGGTGGTCCCGGTGGGTGGACGGCGGGCCGCAGGGGTGATGTTCACCGAGAAGGTGAGCAGGACCAACTTTCCGGTCCTGAGCAAGTGCCTGACTTACGCCGTGAAGAACAAGTAAAGGGAAGCGCCGCCTGCCTGCGCCGCGGCGGGGTCAGCGGATATCCGGGCCCGCCGTGCCTGAAGGGGGGCCGGAGAACCACCCGTTCTCCCGGGCGCTGAAGTGGGTGTCCCTGCCTATTATGATGTGGTCATGGACGATGAGGTCCACCGCCTCGGCCGCGCGGTCGAGCGCGCCCGCGAGTTCGCGGTCCACCCTCGAGGGGGCGGCGTCCCCGCTCGGATGGTTGTGGACGAAGATTACGGAGTGGGCGTTGTGCCTGAAGGCCAGCTCTATCGCCTTGCGGGGGTATACCACGGTCTGGTTTATCGTGCCCTCGTGGAGCACCTCTATGGCGAGCGCCTCGTTGTTCGAGTTCAGGTATATGGCGAGGAATTTTTCCACCCTCTCGCCCGAGAGGGTCAGGTTCAGGTAGTCGAGCAGGTCGGCGGGGCTTCCGATAACGTCCTTGCCGGTCATCCTCTCCTTAAGATACTCACCGGCCACATCCTTCACGAGTTTTATGAGTATGGCGGCGTTCTCGTTCATGCCGGCGGCGCTTAACTCGTCGATGGAGGCGTCGAAGACGCCCCTTATGTCGCCGAAGCGTTCCACCAGGGACCTGACGCAGGCCTTGACGTCCGCCCTCGGGCTCGCATAGGCGAGGAGGAACTCGAGTATCTCCGTGGAGTGGAAGCCATCGAGGGCCCCCCGCAGGAACCTCTCCTGAAGCCTCTTTCTGTTCTCCCTCGCGGGGCTTGTATTTTCATGCGCCGGTAGTTTTATCATGGTGAAGATTGAAGGATGCCGCGCTCCGGATTGAAAGCCCTCTGACCTCTCCGATGCCTGCCATGCGGTGGCTGCGCCCCTGCCTTTCAGCCGCCCCCCTTTCGCTCGACAGGGACAGGCCGGGACGGAGGCCCCTGGCACGATACCTCATCATCTGGTATATGTTTATATTATATAGGGAATTATAATTTTCGGCACCTGTACCGTGGTACAGCTTGCGAAATCTTTAATTTTACAATTTTTTTGGAGAAAATTAAACTGTTCTCGTAGGCAGTTACATCGTAGATTGGTTCCTGCTACAACGGAAGCATGGAACTTATCTTTCAGGAAGAGAGCTTCATCGTAAAGACCCTCTCCGCACCAGAGGAGCTCGACGCGGCGCTCCGGTTGAGGCACGAGATATTCAGGGAGGAGCTTCGCTGGGTGCCTCCGAGCCCCGACGGGCTCGACCTCGACAGGTTCGATGACTTCGCCCATCCCATAGGGGTCTTCA
>JBHHVK010000062.1:0-10079 GCA_046754205.1 Thermodesulfobacteriota bacterium | reverse complement strand
CTCTTAATCAGCGGGTCACAGGTTCGAGCCCTGTGCGGCCCACCAATTAAAGCAAGGGGTTACGCCATGCGGCGTAACCCCTTTTATTTTGGGTCATGCGGCCGGAATGTGACCCTGCCCCGT
Organism: Thermodesulfobacteriota bacterium; assembly: GCA_046754205.1. Classification (GTDB taxonomy): domain Bacteria; phylum Desulfobacterota; class GWC2-55-46; order GWC2-55-46; family JBHHVK01; genus JBHHVK01. Next base: position 9,956 of record JBHHVK010000062.1, on the reverse strand, counting down.
CTTTTATCTTGACATGGCCGGGGAAATCCTTGATAATTGAATTAACGTAGCCGGCTTTTTTCAGAGATCCAACAAGCCGTTTTCAAGGTATCGGCCTCCTCTTCCGGAGTCCGATATCTCTTTTGGTCTCCACCGGGCGAGCCTGCCTCCTTGTACCAAGTACCAAGAAACAGACCCGTCAGAAGGCTACCTTTCGTATGATGACCTGAAGGACATATCCCCTTCTAAGGCCCTCATCCATATTCTTTATAATTGAATAGCAATCCTTTCCTCATGGTCTGACATGGACAAAAGTCGCATTGTCGCAGGGTCTCTCATTTCTAATTTCATTTCCAATCCGTCCGGGGCGGTCCGCGATGCCCGCCGGGGCGGTCCGTCTCCGCGCAACACCCCTGCAGGGCGTGCAAGATGAACCTGTCTTCCCCCCTTGAACTCTCGGTCCTGTCCGTATCAATACTCCTCGGCGCCGCGGCCATAGCCCCCATGCTGTCTCGCCGCCAGCCCTTTCTCATAACCTTTTCATTCGCCGCCTCCGCGGTCGCCTCGCTCATCGCCATGGTATCGGGCGTTATGGTCCTCGCCACGGGGTACTCGGGCGAATCGACTCTCCCCCTGGGCCTTCCGGACCTTCCCTTCCATCTGCAGATCGACCCCCTGTCGGGCTTTTTCATCCTCGTCGTGGCCCTTCTCGGGTTTTTTGTCTCTATATATTCGATCGGTTACATCAGGGGCTTTCTCGGGCACAGGCCGGTGACATCGCTTGTCGTATTCTACTCGCTGTTCATGGCGGGCATGCTCCTCGTGCTCATATCGGCCGATGCCTATATCTTCATGATCTCATGGGAGCTGATGGCGTTGTCATCGTATTTTCTGGTCTGTTTCGAAGACGAGCGGTCACAGAACAGAAAGGCGGCGTTTCTATACCTGCTCATCGCGCACATAGGCGCTCTTCTCATCCTCCTCGCCTTCGGGCTCATGGCCGGATTCGCTAATGGATTTGAAGACTTCTCCGGATATACCTTCTCCGCCATGCGCGCCTCCGAGATGCCCGGCCGGTGGGCCGCCGTAGCGTTTTTCATGGCGTTCTTCGGTTTCGCGGCAAAGGCCGGCGTCTTCCCTCTCCACGTCTGGTTGCCGGAGGCGCACCCGGTTGCGCCGAGCAACGTTTCCGCTCTGATGAGCGGCGTCATGCTCAAGACGGCTGTCTACGGGATAATCCGGGTATCCTTCGACCTGCTGCACGTCTCGGACTGGAGGCTCGGGGGGGTGGTCCTGGTCTTCGGACTGGTCTCGGCGGTCATGGGCGTGCTCTATGCGCTCATGCAGCATGACCTCAAGAGGCTGCTGGCGTATCATTCCGTCGAGAATATAGGGATCATCCTCATAGGCGTGGGCCTCGCCCTCATATTCAGCTCCTTCGACATGCCGGTCCTGGCGGCCCTCGCCCTTATCGCCGGGCTCTATCATACCATCAACCATGCGGTCTTCAAGGGCCTGCTCTTCATGGGGGCGGGCGCGGTGCTCCATGCCACGCATGAACGCAATATGGAGGAGATGGGGGGACTGGTACACAGGATGAAGTGGACCGCCAACTTTTTTCTCGTCGGTTGTCTCGCCATCTCCGCCCTTCCTCCTCTGAACGGGTTCGTCTCGGAGTGGCTCACATTTCAGGCGTTCCTCCTGTCGCCCGTCCTTCCAAACCCCCTGTTGAGGCTCATCGTCCCGATCGGGGCGGCCCTTCTGGCCCTGACCGGGGCCCTTGCGGCCGCATGCTTCGTGAAGGTCTTCGGGGTGGTCTTCCTGGGGCGGTGGCGGGGGCATCATGACACCGAGGTGCACGAGGTCGGCTGGACCATGCGCGCGGGCATGGGGCTCGCCGCCTTTACGTGCCTGCTTCTGGGGATAACGCCGACCTTCGTAATAGCATGGCTCGGGGCCATCCCGCGAGGGCTCGTCGGGGCGGACCTCGGCCGCTCCGCTACCTGGACGGGATGGATGTGGCTGGCCCCCCTGGCCCCCATCGATGCGGAGCGCGCCTCCTACTCGGCCCCTGTCGTCCTCATCGGCATCCTCGCCGTCATACTGGCCGTGTACCTGTTGTTCAACGCCAGGGGCAGGTCGGTTAAGAGGGCGCCCGCCTGGGACTGTGGATTTGCGAAGACCACGAGCAGGATGCAGTACAACGCCACGTCCTTTTCCATGCCTTTCAGGAGAATCTTCGGCTTCCTCTTCGACATAAAGACAGCCGTAAGGCCGGTCAAGGGCAGCCAGCCCCTTTCGTTTTATCCGACGGGCTTCACATATTACCTCAGGGTCAGGGACCGTATCTTCGCCATGGGATATAAGCCGCTTGCGGACTCATCGTTCTGGATCGCGAGAAAGGTCGGAAGGCTGCAGCACGGCAAGATACACATATACCTCCTTTATTCATTTATAACGCTCATAACCTTGCTTATATTCACATGACAATGCAAACCTACCCCATCATAATCGAATGCGCGCAGGTCCTCCTGGTGCTCATCGGCGCCCCCCTGTTCATCGGATGGGTGAGGATGCTCAAGTGCTGGTCGCAGGGGCGTTCGTCGGCGGGCCTCCTTCAGCCCTTCAGGGACCTGTCAAAGCTCTTTATCAAGGACATGGTGGTCGCCGAAAACGCCTCATGGATCTTCACCGCGACACCGTACATAGTCTTCGGGACGACGATACTGGCCGGGGCGATAATACCCATTCTGTCAGTCGACCTGCCGCTGAGCGCCACGGCGGACATAATAGTCCTGGTCGCCCTCTTTGCGATAGCCCGTTTCTTCACGGCCCTCGGCGCCATGGACACCGGGACCGCTTTCGGGGGCATGGGGGCAAGCAGGGAAATGATGGTCGCCTCTCTCGCGGAGCCCGCCATGCTGATGTCGGTCTTTACGGTGTCGCTCGTCAGCCATTCGACGTCCCTCTCGCACATGGTGCACAAATTGACCGCGAACCCGGTGGTGCTGAGGCCGTCGCTCGCCTTCGCCCTGCTCGCCTTCATACTGATCTCCATCGCGGAGACCGGCAGGATCCCGGTGGACAACCCCTCGACTCACCTCGAATTGACCATGATACACGAGGCGATGATACTCGAGTACTCGGGGCGTCATCTCGCGCTCGTGGAATGGGCGAGCATGATGAAGCTCTTTCTCTTCGCATCCCTCGGCATAGCCTCTTTCCTCCCCTGGGGGATAGCCGGGGCGGGTGACATTAAGATGGCCGCAGTGGCCCTTCCCGTGCTGACGGTAAAATTCGCGTTCCTCGGCGTCCTGATCGTCTATATCGAGACGATGCTTTCAAAGATGCGTCTGTTCCGCGTTCCGGAGTTCCTCGGAGCGGCCTTTATGCTCGCCGCCCTCGGGATGCTTTCTTATTTCATGCTGGAGTAGATTATGACCGCCAACCTGGCAGCGCAGATCAACAGCGTGCTCGCCGCCCTCATACTGCTTACCGCCTTCAGCCTTCTCGTTCAGAGGAGGATATACGGTCTGCTCCATGTCTTCGCCTGGCAGGGCCTGTTGCTCTCCGTCAGCACCGCGGTGGTGGGCTTCAGCGCCGGGTTCCACCACCTGTATATCTCCGCCCTGCTGACACTCGTGCTCAAGGTCGTCGTCCTTCCCTATATACTCTATGTCCTGATCCACCGGATGAAGATACACAGGGAGGTGGAGGAGGTGGTCAACATACCTACGACCATGCTCATCGGGATAGCCCTGGTGATATTCTCCTATCACCTTACGGCCCCGATAAGGGAGCTTTCGACCTTTATTACGCGCTCCACCCTTGCCGTCGCCCTGGCGACCATAATGCTCGGGTTCCTGATGATGATTACCCGCAAGAAGGCGATTACGCAGATAATAGGATTTCTGGCGATGGAGAACGGACTCTTTTTTGCGGCCACAAGCGCCACCTACGGCATGCCGCTCGTGGTGGAGCTCGGGGTGGCCCTTGATATCCTCGTGGCGGCCCTGATCTTCGGCGTCTTCTTCTTCCACATAAGCACTACATTCGACAGCCTCGACCTGAAAGAGATGGAGAGGCTGAAGGAGGAGGAGTGACGCGCAGCGCCATTGAAGTGCAAGAAGTTACTACGCTGCCGGTAACAACCGGTCAAGGAGCGGATTCGTGATATTACTGGCACTGTTGGCGGTAAACATGACAGCCGCCCTCTCCCTCGCCTTCATCGGCGACAGGAAGTGGGCCCCCGATGTCAATATCCTGGGTTCCGCGGCCACCTTCGTGCTGAGCGCCATCCTCGCAACGGAGGTGTACGTGAAAGGCCCGATGGTCGTGGGCGGCGAGTTCTTCTTCGTCGATTCCTTTAACGTCTATCTAACGGTCCTTACCGGGTTCGTTTCCATGACGTCGGCCATATTCAGCCGGAGGTACATGAGGTATGAGAGGGAACGTGGCAGGGTGGGTCACGCGGGGATGCGCTTCTACCACGCGATGTTTCAGCTCTTTATCTTCGCCATGTTCGTCGCCCTCCTCACGAACAACGTGGGGGTCCTCTGGATATCGATGGAGCTGGCCACCCTGTCCACCGTGCTTCTTGTCTCGCTGTACCGTACGCCTTCGTCCATCGAGGCCGCATGGAAGTACTTCATACTCTGCGGCGTCGGCATAGCGCAGGCGCTTTTCGGAACGGTGCTTCTTTATTTTGCGTCGGAAAGGGTCCTCGGGGAAGGGTCCGCGGGTCTCCTGTGGACTAACCTTACCCTTGTGGCGGACAGCCTCGAACCCACTGTGCTTGCGCTGGCCTTCGTCTTCTTCATGGTGGGTTACGGGACCAAGGTGGGCCTGGCGCCTCTCCACAACTGGCTGCCGGACGCGCACAGCGAGGGCCCGACCCCGATTTCGGCCGTCCTTTCAGGGCTCCTGTTGAATGTGGCCCTTTACGCACTCGTAAGGTGCAAGCTGCTCGTGGACGCCTCGACGCACAGCCACAAGGCCGGCTACATCATGATGGCGTTCGGCCTCCTCTCCATCCTCGTGGCCGCCTTCTCCCTGCTCAGGCAAAAGGACATAAAGAGGATGTTCGCCTATTCCTCGATCGAGCACATGGGCATAGCCACCTTCGCCTTCGGCCTCGGGGGGCCCGTGGCTACCTTCGGCGCGCTCCTGCATATGCTGGTGCATTCGGTGACGAAGTCCTCGATATTCTTCAGCGTGGGCCATGCGGCGCAGATGCATTCGACACAGGAGATGTCACGGATAAAGGGCCTGATAAAAGGCAATCCCATCACCGGGTGGGGCCTTATCATCGGGGTGGTCGCCATAGCGGGCATGCCACCCTTCGGGGTCTTTACCAGCGAGTTCCTGATCCTGACCGCGTCCATCAAGACCGTGCCTTTCTTCGTCCCCTTTTTCCTTGTCGGCGTAGCCGTGGCCTTCGGGGCGCTTTTCATGAAGACAATGCCCATGGTCTTCGGGCGGATACCCGATAACCAGAGGCCCATAACCGCCTCATATATCCCGATTATCATGCACCTGGCCCTGGTACTCGCCCTCGGAATCTATCTGCCGAAGTTTCTAAGCGGATGGTTTCACGCGGCGGTGGAGCTGTTGACATGAGCGATAACCTGCAAAAAGGTCTGAATCATCTGATAAAGGTCGGCACCGGTGAGCTCGCCCCGTCTTTCGGCGGCGTGGCGGCCTGTCATGTGGAGGGGGCCGACTTCGCCGAGGCCGCCGGGATATTCAAGGATGCGGGCTTCAGGCTGGTCGCCGAATGGGCGTCGGACGAGGGCTTTTGCAACGGCGCTTTTGCGGTATACGCCGCGTACAATAAAGACACCGACTACAGGGTCGTAAAGGCATGCCTGCCTTCGGGGGAGCTCCATTTCCCGACGCTTACAGGGGAGTTCCCGGCCGCGTACCGTTTTGAAAGGCGTATCATGAGCCTCATGGGCCTTGTCCCCGAGGGACATCCCGACCCGAGGCCCTGGATAAAGCATGAGGACTGGCCCGGGGATGCCTATCCCCTGAGAAAATCATTCGACGGGGCCGGGCCCCTGGTCAGGGTCGAAGGGGATTACAGGTGGGTGCGCGCCGAGGGCGAGGGGGTCTACGAGATACCCGTGGGTCCGGTCCATGCCGGTATCATAGAGCCCGGACACTTCCGGTTTCAGGCGGTAGGTGAGGAGATAATAAACCTTGAGACGAGGTTCGGCTATGTCCACAAGGGGATCGAGAAACGCTTCGAGGCCCTTTCATGGGATGAGGCCGTGCGGCTCGCGGGCAGGGTCTCGGGGGATTCAACGGTGGCCCACGCGACGGCCTTCTGCATGGCGGCCGAGGAGGCCTCCGGATGTGTCCCTCCGGAAAGGGCGAGATACCTGCGCGCGATAATGATGGAGAGGGAGCGGATAGCCAACCACCTCGGAGACATCGGCGCCGTATGCAACGACACGGCCTTTGCGTTCCTTCTGTATCAGTTCTCCACCCTCAGGGAAAAGATGCTCAGGACGAACTCGACCCTCTTCGGCCACAGGCTCATGATGGACCGCGTAACGCTTTGCGGCGTGAAGGTCGACCTGGACGGGGAAGGCAAGAAGGCCATCTTCGAGGAGATGGCCTGCATATCGGCGGAATTCGAGAGGCTTGTCAGGATATACGAGGACAACCCCTCGCTGGAGGACAGGGTCCACGGCGCCGGTATTTTAAGCCCCGATGACGCAAGGGCGCTCGGCGTGGTCGGTTTCGTCGCAAGGTCAAGCGGGCAGAGGCTCGATGCCCGTCTGCAAAATCCTTTCCGCCCTTATGACGTATTCATCCCCGATATCACGCTGCTCTCCTCCGGTGATGTGCACGCCAGGGTTTGGGTCAGGATAGAGGAGGTCAGGGACTCGCTCAGATTGATTCGGGAGATGCTCAAGGACCTTCCCGAAGGACCTGTGGTGGCGGATTGGACGGCGCCCTTGGAGGGCCGGTCCGGTTTTTCCGCCGTTGAGGGATGGCGGGGAGAGCTCGTTTACTGGATACAGTGCGGCCCGGACGGAGGCATAAATCGCTGCATGGTGAGAGACCCGTCGAGCGTGAACTGGTCCGCCATCGAGAGGGCGATTAGAGGGAACATAGTCCCGGACTTTCCCCTTTGCAATAAAAGCTTCAACCAGTCTTACTCCGGGCACGACCTTTGAGGGGGTGAACCATGCTGAGGATATTGCATCAAATTTTCAGGACGGGGATCGTAACCGAGCCCCTTGAACCGTCCGAAGAGGCCGGGGTAACCCTGACCGGCGGGAAGCTTGAAAGGGCGGTATCCAGGCGTTTCAGCGGAAGCCTCATGATAAGGCTGGTCGATGCCGGGTCCTGTAACGGGTGCGAGCTGGAAATCGCCGCCATGAACAATTCCATTTACGACTCCGAGCGCTTCGGGGTCCATTTCACCGCTTCACCGAGGTTCGCGGATATGCTGCTGGTAACGGGCCCGGTCTCGATAAACATGGAGATCGCCCTGAAGAGGACCTATGACGCGATGCCATCCCCCAAGCTCGTTGTCGCCGTCGGGGATTGCGGCTTTAACGGCGGGGTCTTCGGCAAGAGCTACGCCTCCCTCGGGGGTGTGGGCGATATCCTGCCGGTCGACGCCTACATACACGGCTGCCCTCCCGCGCCCTCTGACATCCTCTCCGGCATCCTGAAGGCCGTCAACCCGGAGACGGCGCTGAGGGGCCGCGCGCAAGTCCGTGGAGGCGGTGCGCCTTAGGGCCGTGCCCCCTTCCTCCGAGAACCCCCGGACGGCCGCGATTCGTCTCTCCGCTGCGGGCCCTCTCCCGGTCCTGCCTTCCCCCAAACGGTCTTACAGGCGCCTACTCCCTTTGTAAGGGAATTAGTCGAGTACTTGCAATAACCTCTGAGTTTTTGGTCGCCTTAAATTGTATGGTTTTTGTATAGTATAAACTCGGTAAAGGAGTGTAAAATCTGCTAAAGGTCTTCGCCTGAAATGGCGGTACTGTATTAAAGTAATTCAGGAAGCTTTAGCTTATTGATAGAAGTCAATCAGCCCCGCCTGTCCACCTCTCTGGACCTTCCTTGTCATAAACTGCGTCCTCACTTCCTGGGGCAACGCCTTCTGTAGTATCTCCCTTTCGATGGCCTTGTCGTCGATGACAACGCCCTTTCCGGCAGCCTTGGCAATGGCGGAAACGAAGCCGTCTGCGTCACCGGTCCTTAGGGCCTCAATGGCCTCGTCGATATACCTCTGTTGGGGCTTTGTATATCGCCTTGCCTCGTACTGCCGAATCCGCTCGATATCCAATCAATCGGGGGGCTGCGGAGTTCTCCGTAGCCCCTTTTGTCTTGTGCAAATGACTGCGAAATGACCGCGTTCCATATCCCCGGTCCGCATAGACCCGCGGGCAGCCCTTCCAAAGAAGGGTTATAAACCGCGCCTCCCTTTACAAGCCGCGTTTAAGGGTATAGAATCAAAGGGTAAAGAGCGCAGGCCCTTATCCCATTTCAAGGACGCCTTGAGCGCCTCTTTTGCCAGACGCCGTTCGAGGACAAACCGACGATGGACAGAGAGCCCGTAAAAGTCTATTCCTCGCCTATCCAGCTCCTTGCCGTAATCGCCGTGTCGATCTTCGTGATCGAGGCCCTTATAATGGTGTTGTTGAGCTATATGCCCCACGAGCTCGAAGAGGTTCATATCCTACTCGACTCCACGTTGCTCATCCTGATGCTCTCCCCGGTGCTCTATTTCTTTATCTTCAGGCCCCTCATATCTCATATCAACGAGCGCAAGAAGATGGAAGCGGAGCTCCTCAAGGTCCAGAAGCTCGAGTCCCTCGGGATCCTCGCCGGCGGCATAGCCCATGACTACAACAACCTCCTGACGGGTATCATGGCCAACATCTCCCTGGCCATTCAGATCGAAAACCCTGAAAGCGGGGCGTTCAGGGAGAAGCCGGAAGGGGTCCTGCTCGAGAGCCTGCTCGATGCGGAGAAGGCGACGCTCAGGGCGAGGGACCTGACCCAGCAGTTGATAACCTTCTCAAAGGGCGGGGCGCCGGTCAAAAAGCTCGTGCCCGACATCGCCGAGCTCCTCAGGGAGTCCGTCGAGTTCGCCCTGAGGGGCTCGAACGTAAACCCCGAGTTCCACGCCCCAGACGACCTCTCCGCCGTGGAGGTCGACCCGGGGCAGTTGAACCAGGTCGTGCAGAACCTTTTAATCAACGCCGACCAGGCCATGCCCGCCGGCGGAGTGGTAAGGGTATCGGCCGAGAACCTGACCCTCGCCCACGGGGAGGTCCTGCCGCTCAAGAAGGGCAGATACATAAAGATAACCGTACAGGACCAGGGCATCGGGGTGCCCGGGGAAAACCTCCCCAAGCTGTTCGACCCCTACTTTACCACCAAGAAGACAGGCAGCGGCCTCGGCCTCGCCACGGTCTACTCGATCGTCGCCAGGCACGGGGGGCATATCGCCGTCGACTCCGAGGTGGGGGTCGGGACGACCTTCACTATCTATCTGCCCGCCTCCGACAAGAAGGTCGTAAGGGAGGAGGTCCCCAAGGAGGCGTCCTTCGCCGAGTTCATGGGAGGCGCCGGCAGGGTGCTTGTAATGGACGACGAGGAGCTCGTCAGGAATATCGCCACCCGGATATTGACGCAGGCCGGGTACGAGGTAAAGACGGCCGTAGACGGCTTCGAGGCGATAGACGCCTACGTTCAGGCCCGGGAGTCGGGGACCCCTTTTGATCTGGTCATAATGGACCTTACCATCCCGGGGGGCCTCGGGGGCAAGGAGACCCTGACCAAACTCCTCGAGTTCGACCCCGGCGTCAAGGCCATCGTTTCAAGCGGTTACTCCAACGACCCCATAATGGATGACTTCGCGAAGTACGGTTTCAAGGGCGTTGTCGTCAAGCCCTTCAGCACCGTGGAACTGGCCCGAGCGGCGCATGAGGTAGTGGGAAAAGCCGAGG
>JBHHVK010000061.1:0-10136 GCA_046754205.1 Thermodesulfobacteriota bacterium | reverse complement strand
GGCCATAGGGCTCGTCAGCCTTCTCGCGGGCGCGGCGAACACGCCCATAGCCGCATCCATCCTTGCCGTCGAGCTCTTCGGAGCGGAGGTGGCGCCCTACGCTGCCGTGGCCAGCGTCATAAGCTTCGTCATAACGGGCCACAGGAGCGTCTTCCCCTCGCAGGTGCTCGCCATGAAGAAGTCCGCATCCATAGACGTGGAGATAGGCAAGGAGCTCGAATCCATAACACCCAAGTTTCACGAGAGGGAAAGGTCCCTCATAGGCTCCCTGCACTATCTCTGGAGGGTGGCGAGGATAACCTGGAAGATGAGGTCCAAGAAATAGGCCGACCCCCGGCCCGTATGGTCCCCCACGCCCCTGATATGAAAAACCCCTTTACCGAAAGGCTCGAAAGGCTCAGGTGGCCCGGGGACAGGGCGAAGGCCCTGAGGCTCGAAGAGGAGCTGAAGGCGAGGCTTTCCATAACCCCGCTCAAGGCGAGCCCCCGCCTCGTGGCCGGCGTGGACGCGGCCTTCGCCGGAGAGATGATAGTGGGCGCGGCCTGTCTGTTCACCTACCCGGGTCTCGTGAAGGTCGCAGAGTCCCACTGCGTATCGAAGGTCCCCATGCCTTACGTCCCCGGGCTCCTCAGCTTCAGGGAGGCCGGCGCGCTCATCGAGGCCCTGGAGGGACTGCCGGAGAGACCGGACCTCTTGATATGCGACGGCCAGGGCATCGCGCACCCGAGGGGCCTCGGCATCGCCTCCTTCCTCGGAGCCGTCCTCTCCATACCTTCGGTGGGCACGGCGAAGTCGAGGCTTGCCGGCGAGTACGAAGAGCCGGGCCCGGAAAAGGGGAGCCGCTCCCCGCTCGTGCTCGACGGGCGCGTGGTCGGCGCCGTGGTGAGGACGCGGGACAGGACCAGGCCGCTCTTCGTCTCCCCGGGGCACGGTATAGACGTGGAGGGCGCGGTGGAGATGACCATGGGGTGCACGACGAGGTTCAGGATTACCGAGCCCGTAAGGTGCGCGGACAGGCTTTCAAAAGAGGTGGCGAGGGGGGTGAAACAGGGGCGTAAGACGGCCCCGGCATCGTCGGGAGGCCGGGGCGGAACGCGGCGCTGAAAAGGAGGGGTCAAAATGGCGAAAGGCGTCCTCATACTCATAGACAACGGCTTTGAAGACACCGAGGCACTTTATCCCTATTACCGTATGCAGGAGGCCGGCCTGCGCGTCGCCGTGGCCGGCTCCCCTCACGGCGAGTACAAGAGCAAGCACGGCTATCCGCTCAGGGCCGACAAGTCCGCCAGGGCTGTAACGGTGAGCAACTACTCGGCGGTGATTATCCCCGGGGGGCTCGCCCCGGACCGACTGAGGACCAGGCCCGAGATGGTCAGGATAGTCAGGGAGGCGGTCAAAAAAGGACTCGTGGTGGCGGCGATATGCCACGGGCCCCAGCTCCTCATAGAGGCGGACGTCCTCAGGGGAAGGCGGACGACCTGTTACGAGTCGATAAAGACGGACGTGGTCAACGCCGGTGGGATGTACGAAGACTCTCCGGTGGTGGTCGACGGAAACCTCATAACGTCGCGCCGCCCCGGAGATCTGCCCGAGTTCTGTCGCACCATCCTGGAGATGCTCGGCTGAAGGGGGGTCAGCGGGGTCAGGTCCCCCATTTTAGCTCCTCCTTCGGGGGGGCGAGCGCCGGGGACGGCTTGCCTATGAAGTAGCCCTGGGCGTAGTCCACCCCGAATTTCCTGAGCAGCTCGAGGGCTTCGCCCGTCTCGACGAACTCGGCGATGGTCCTTATGTCCAGCCCCCTGGCGACCTCCACCATGGCGCGCACGAGGGCCTGATCCCTGGTGTCCTCGTGGAGCCGCCTTATAAAAGAGCCGTCTATCTTTATGAAGTCCACCTCCATCTCCCGGAGATAGGTGAAGGAGGTGTACCCCACCCCGAAGTCGTCTATGGCGAACCTGCAGCCGAGGTCCTTGAGCGCCCTTACGAACTTCACCGCGCGCCCGAGGTCGCCTATGGCCTCGGTTTCGGTTATCTCGAAGGTGATGTTCCCCTCCTGGGCGCCGTACTCCTTGAGCTTCGACTTTATGAACTCCAGGAGGGCGTCATCGCCCATGTCCTTGCCCGAGAGGTTCATGGCGAAGCCTGCGTTCTCGCCCCGGCCGGCGAGCAGCGCCTGGGTCTTCAAGGCCTTGTCTATCATTACCCTGTCTATCGCGCCGACGAGGCCGAACCTCTCCGCCACGTCTATGAAGTCGCCGGGGAAGAGCACCTTGCCGTCATCGTCGATCATCCTTGCAAGGACCTCGTAGTGGTGCACCTCGCCATCCCCGAGCTCGAGTATGGGCTGGAACCAGGGCACGAAGCGGTCCTCGGCGAGCGCCTTTATCACCTTCCCCTTCCAGCTGAGCCGGGACTTCATCTTCTCGATGTCATGGTCTTCGGTCCTGTATTCGTGGCACCGGTTCCTTCCCGTCTCCTTGGCCCTGAAGTTGGCCGCGTCCGCCCTGGTTAAGAGCCCCCTCGTGTCGCCGCCGTGGTCGGGGTAATGGACCACGCCCGTGCTTACGGTCAGTGAGCCGACGGAGTCGCTGAAGCGCTTATTCGCGACCTCCTCCCTGATCCTCTCGGCGCTCCTGAGCCCCTCATCCTTCGAGAGGCTCGGCAGGAAGACGGCAAACTCGTCCCCGCCGAGGCGTCCCACCAGGGGCCTGTCCCCGCCTTCCCCGCCCATTTCGCCGTATATGCCTTCCACGGCGGCCTTGATGACCCGGCCGAGCTTGCTCAGGAGCACGTCCCCGGTGCCGTGCCCGTAGGTGTCGTTGATGAGCATGAACTGGTCGACGTCCATGATAAGGAGCGAGCCGGTGAGCTTCCCCTCCGACGCCCTGGCGATCCATTCGTCGAGGAGTTTCATGAACCTTGTCCTGTTCACGAGCCCCGTGAGCGGGTCGAAGTTGGCGAGGTACTCTATCCTCTCCTTCGATTTCATCTGCTCGGTCGTGTCTTCCTGTACGGCGAGCAGGTGCGTTATACCGCCGCTCTCGTCCTTGATGGGGGAGATGGTCGTGTTGCACCAGTAGAACCCCCCTGTCCTGGTCCTGTTCTTGAGGCTCCCCCTCCAGGTGCGGCCCGAGCGGACGGCGCTCCAGAGTTCCTCGTATGTGGATTGAGGGGTCTCACCGGAAGAGAGTATGCGCGGGGTCTGGCCTATCACCTCTTCCCTCGTATAGCCGGTGACCTTCTCGAAGGTGGGGTTGACGTACTCGATGACGCCCTTTATGTCCGTTATGAAGAGGATGTTCACGCTATGCTCTATGGCCGCGGAGAGCTTTTTGAGCTCGAACTCCGCCTTCCTCTTCTCTCCTTCGATTAACGCCTGGGCCGTCAGGTCCGCTATGGAGGCCGCGAAGCTGACCTCGTCCGGGGTCCACGCGCGTTTGTCTCCCACGTGTTCGATGCAGACGACGCCGGCCACTGTCCCACCCATCCTTACGGGCGCGTCGAGCATCGAGGTTATCCCGAGAGGGGCCAGGTAGCCGTCACGGAACTCGATAGTCCTCGGGTCTGCGAGCGCGTCACCGGCGTCTATGAACCTGCCGGACCCGAGGGCCGAGAAGTAGGCCGGGTACTCGTCCGCCTTCAGCACGAAGCCTTCCGAGTGTTTTCCCTCGCCGACCGCGTAAAGGTCGCGGCACCTGAGCAGGCCGTCGTCGAGCACCCAGACGCTCACCCTCTCTACACCCATGGTCTCGGCGGTTACCCGGGTGATCTCCCTGAGCGATTCATCGGTGTCGCTGCCGGACTTAAAGGAGGTGGTGAGCCCGCCAAGGGCGGACTGCTGCCTCGCTATCCTTTCCAGCCTCATGGTCCGTTCTTCCTCCGCCTTCTTCCTCTCCGTTACGTCCAGCACCGTGCCGACCATGCGCACGGGGGCGCCGTCCGGGGCGCGGAAGACCTCGGCCTGCTCGTGGACCGTGCGGACCTCGCCCGAGGGGAGGACTATACTGTGGTCTATGGAGTAGCCCACCCTGTCATGGAGCGCCCTCGCGACGGACTCTTCGACATATCCCCTGTCATCGGGATGGACGAAATTCAGGAAGGCCTCGTAGGTAGCCCCGAACTCCCGGCGGCTGGTGCCGAATATCCTGTATATCTCGTCCGTCCACAGGAGGGTGTCGCCCGCGATGTTCCAGTCCCAGCTCCCCATGCGGCCTATCGACTCGGCCGTTTTCAGCATCGCCTCGCTCCGCTCAAGGGCCCCGGTCCTCGCCTTTATCTCCGAGGCCATGGAGTTGAAGGCCGAGGTCAGCGCGCCCACCTCGTCGCCCGACTCCACCGGGACTGCGATGTCGTAGTCCCCCTCCCCCATCGCAAGGGAGGCCGCCGCCATCCTGCCGAGGGGCCTTACGACGGTCCTTATGAAGAGCAGGAGGAGGGCCATGATAAGGCCGGCCACGATGGACGCGGCTATTATGGCGCTCTGGCGCATCCTGTCGAGCGGGGCGAGCATCTCGGCCTTGTCCACCTCGGCGAGCAGCACCCACCCGAGCCGCCTGAGGCACATGGACGCGCCGGCGACCATCACGCCCCGGTAGTCGCGGTAGAAGCCCGTCGTCTCCACGCCCCCGTCGAGGCAGGCCCTTACGGGGACGGTGTCAACGGGCTGGGTGAAGGCCGCGCCCTCGACGAACATCGAGGATGTGAGCATGACCCCGGTGCCGCCCACGAGATAGGTTTCAAAGGTCTCGTGTCGGCCCTGGCTCGATGTCATCGCCCCGAGCTTCCTGGCCGTCTCTCCAGCCAGAAGCGAGTCGAGGGCCGAGAGGTCGACGCGGTTGGCGACGACGCCGAGCAGCTCGCCCGTTTCATTGTCTCTTACCGGCGCCGAGAAGATGAGCTGGGGCCTCGCGCCGCCGATGTCCATCCCCTCGCCGGCGGTCGGGGCCTTGAGCCCCCTGGTGAAGAAGTCCAGCGCGGATACATCCATCCCTATCTTCGAGGCGTCCGTCGAGGCGACGACCCTGCCTTCGCCGGAGATGACGCAGATGCTCTCGAGGCCCGGGTCGAGGGGGAGCTTGTTGTTCCTGATGTGCTCGCTCAGCCGGGCGGCGGCCTCCTCGTCCCCGGAGGCCGCCTTTTTCAGCTCGCCGGTTATGAGCCCGTCGTTCGCGAAGTCCTCCACCCTCTGCTTGTTCGTCTCGATGGTGAGCAGGACCTGCCCCTCGTAGGCCTCGGCAATGGCGGTGAGGTCATCGAGGGCGTACCTCTTGAGCGAATCCCTGTTGTTATTGTACTCGCGCAGGAAGACGAAGACGATGGGGAATAGTATGATGATGACGGCCGCGAGGGCCTTCCGGGTCAGTGACAGGTTCTTTATTTTCATCCGCGGGCCTCATGAAACCACGACCGGTTTCGTCGAAGATAAAGCCGGGGGTGATGGATTTCACCGTAACGGTACTGTTTTCCCCATAGCATGGAACTCGCTTCAACATCCCCACACCGTGTATTTATTGTTATCGACCCAATTTGCGGACGGCTTTAGTCCCTTTTTCCGTTCAGGGCAGGGCCCGGCCCTTCCATAATTCCTTGACAGGACGGGCTTTTTTGTGAGATAAAGGCCCCTGCTCCCCAGAGATGAAAGCGGACTGACGCGCCCGAGAGTCCTTCGGTCCGACATGGGCCGCCGGCGGGAAAGCAGGCCTGTAGTGTGCGCCCCGCCGTGGCGCATGTTCCGGGCCTTTTTATATTACCGTTAAGGAGTCAGGAGTTATGGAAGGATTAATGAGTTCCTGGGCGGGGTATGCCAGTGTCGCGCTCTTCATCCTCGCCTACGCCCTCGTCATCTCCGAGGAGAAGGTTCACCTGAGAAAGTCCAAGCCCGTCATTCTCGCCGGGACCCTGATGTGGGCGCTCATCGCGGCCTACGAGGCGCTCCACGTGGGACTCGTCCACGACGAGGCGGTCGCCGGACACGTCGTGGCCGAGTTCGAGGCCGTCACCGGGCACGGCATGGCCGAAGAACACGTAAAACACGTCATCGCCGAGATAGGCGCCCTCTTCTTCTTCGTCTTCGTGGCCATGACATACATCAACACCCTGCAGGAGCGCAGGGTCTTCGACTCGCTTCGGGCGTGGCTCATAAGGGTCGGGCTGAGTTACAGGGCGCTTTTCTGGGTCACGGGGCTCATAACCTTCTTCCTCTCACCGGTGGCCGACAACCTCACCAGCGCGCTGCTCATGGCGACGGTCGTCAGCGCCGTCGGCGGCATGAACAGGCGCTTTATCGTCCTCTCCTTCATCAACATAATCATAGCCTCCAACGCCGGGGGCGCGTGGAGCCCCTTCGGGGACATCACAACCCTCATGGTCTGGACGGCCGGCAAGGTGGAGACCGTGGACTTCGTGCACCTCGTCGCGCCTTCCATCATCAACTGGGGCCTGCCGGCGCTGGTAATGTTCTTCTTCGTTCCGAAAGGCAAGCCCGAGGGAGAGTCCACGAGGGTAGAGATGAAGCCGGGCGCGAGGGTCATAATCTTCCTGGGTTTTGCGACCATCGCCACGGCCGTCTGCTTCCACCAGTTCCTTCACCTCCCCCCCTTCCTCGGGATGATGATGGGGCTCGGTTACCTCATGTTCACGGGGTACTTCCTGAAGAAGAAGGACAAGGCCGCCGCCAAGGGCGACAGTGAAAGGTTCGACATATTCAGGAAGATAGAGCGGGTGGAGTTCGACACCCTGCTCTTTTTCTTCGGCATCATCACCGCCGTGGGGGCGCTCCAGTACATAGGGTACCTCGCCGTGCTCAGCACGGGGCTCTACGGCGGGCTCGGCCCCACCGGGGCAAACGTGGCGGTAGGGGTGGCATCGGCCATAATCGACAACATCCCGGTCATGTACGCGGTGCTCCAGATGAACCCGCCCATGGGCGAAGACCAGTGGCTCCTTATCACCCTTACGGCCGGGGTGGGCGGCAGCCTCCTTTCCATAGGCTCGGCCGCCGGGGTGGCGGTCATGGGAGTCAGGCGCGACATGTACACCTTCATGGCCCATCTGAAGTGGACCCCCGTCGTGGCCCTCGGGTATATCGCCTCCATAGGGGTCTGGTGGCTGCTGATAAGGGGCGCCGGCTGAGGACGCCTTCAAAAGACCCACGAAAAAAGGGCCCTCCGGGCCCTTTTTCGTGGCCCGCAGGGCCCCTGTGGACGGGACCGGAGGCCCGGGGCCGGCAAGTATAAGCCAATTGCCTACTCTCCCTCGGGCACGCAGGCCCTCCCTTTCAGGTGGAAGAAGAACTTGAGGCCCTTCCTGACCTTCTCGGAGAATATCTTTCCCGACAGGAACGACCCGGCGACCCTCTTGTTTATCTCCCCCAGCGTCGGGTAGGGGTGAACCGCCGCGGCCAGGGTGGAGAGCTTCACCCCGCCGTTGAATACGGCCACCCATTCGCTCAACAGCTCCCCGGCATGGGGCCCCAGGATCTGTACGCCTATGGGCTTTTCTTTTTCATCGAGGAGCATCTTTATCCTGCCGACCTGTTCTCCCTCGGCAAGGCTCCTGTCGTTGTCCCTGAACTCCTCGGCCCACACCGAGTACCTGATGCCGGCCGCCTTCGCCCGTTTTTCGTTCATCCCGATGCTGGCAAGCTCGGGGTCGGTATAGGTGCACCAGGGGAGAAAGGCGTAATTGGTCTTTCTCGGAAGGTGAAAGACGGCGTTGCCGATGACCACGCCCCCCTCGTAGCCGGCCGCATGGGTGAACTGATACGCGCCGGTTACGTCCCCCGCTGCGTAGATGTGCCTCTGGCTCGTCCGCAGCCTGTCGTCCACGCCTATGCCCTTCCTGTCGCACTCTACCGAGATGCCATCGAGCCCCAGTCCTCCCGTGTTCGCATCTCTGCCCATGGCGACGAGGATGGTCTCGGCCCTGAGCCTGACCTCTTCGCCTCCCGATCGAAAAAAGACCTCCCTCTCCGGGCCCAGGTCCTTCACGCTCATGACGGTGGAGTTCAAATAAAAGGTCACCCCTTCCCCGCCGAGGACGTTCATGACGATGTCGGCCATGTCCCTGTCCTCTTTGCTCAGTATCTGGCCGCTCCGCTGGATGACATGGACCCTGGTCCCGAGGCGGGAAAAGGCCTGCGCCATCTCGGTGGCTATCGGTCCGGCGCCGAGGATTATCATCGACCGCGGGAGCCTGGCGAGAGAAAAGATTTCCTTGTTGGTTATATAGGGGGTCCTGTCCAGCCCCTCTATGGGAGGTATGGCCGGCGAAGAGCCTGTGGCTATTACCCAGGTCCTGGCCGAAAGGGTGCGGCCGTCCACAAGGACCGTATGCTCGTCCGTGAAGACGGCCCCTCCGAACTCGACCTTCGCGCCGAGGCTGCAGAACCTCTCGGGAGAGTCGTGCTCCTGTATGGCGCCTATGACCGACCGGATCCTCTCCGCCACGTCCCTGAAGTCCACGGGCCCGATGTCCACCGGCGGAAGGCCGTACTCCCTGGCCTTCTTCATCTGATGGTAGAGGGTGGCCGTGCGGACAAGGGTCTTGCTCGGGACGCAGCCGAAGTGGAGACAGTCACCTCCGAGCGCCTTCTCCTTTTCGATAAGGAGGGTCTTGGCCCCGAGCTGGGCCGCCCCGGCGGTAACGGTCAGGCCCGCGGCCCCTCCGCCGAGGACGCCTATATCAAAATCGTATTCCGCCATGGCTTACTCCTTGTCTATACACGGCTGTTGACGGCCCTCCTGGACCTGAAGAAGGCCATCAATTTCTTGACGGCTATCGGAAAGAGTCCGAGGAGCACGAAGGAAAAGATCAACCCCGGGGAGAGGATGCCGGAGAGAGAATCTATCTTGGCCAGCTCCTTTCCCGCGTTTACATAGACTATCGTCCCGGGCAGCATCCCCGCCTGCGAGACCCAGTAAAAGGTTCGCAGGGGCATCCTGACGAGCCCCATGACGAGGTTGATGACAAAAAAGGGTATGGCGGGGATGAGCCTCATGGTGAAGAGATAAAAGGCCCCCTCTTTTTCGACCCCCCGGTTGACCGCCGCGAGCTTATCCCCGAACCTGTCCTGCACCCAGTCCCGCAGCAGGAACCTGGCGACGAAGCAGGCCAGCGTGGCGCCGATTGTGCTGGCAAAAGAGACGACGACAGTGCCCACGATGAACCCGAAGAGCGCGCCTCCCACGAGGGTCAATATGGCGGCGCCGGGGAGCGACAGCGCCGTGACGATGACGTAGATGGCCATGTAGGACGCGATGACGTGGACCCTGTGCTCGGCGTAGAGAAGGGCAAAGCCCTCCCGGGATTCCTTTACGTAGGATAGCGTCAGGTATCGGCCCAGATCAAAGACCCAGAAAAGGGCGATAAGCCCGATAATAACTACGACTATCGCTATCTTCTTCCTGTTCATCGCCCGGTCTCCTCCAGAGGCAAAAGGACGCGCCTCTATACACACCTTGAGTATAGTCACGCACCCAGCCATAATGCAAACGGCGGGCCGCTCTTTTTCCGAATTTTCTTTGGCGGTGGTGTAGGCGGTGGGGGGCTGGCTCGAGTTTTTCGGTCTGTTCGCCGGCGGCCTCGCCCCGCGGCGCTCGGAGGATACAAAAAAAAGAGGGGTTGCGTTATCGCAACCCCTCTTTTTTATAAAAAAATATGGTGCCGAAGGGGGGATTCGAACCCCCACGGGTCGCCCCACTACCCCCTCAAGATAGCGTGTCTACCAGTTCCACCACTTCGGCAACGGTATGTTTTGTTGTCTTCGACCGGACACGGTTTCGGTTAAACCATTCAAACCCGCCCGGATGCGCTACTTCTTTTCGTCCTTGGCCGGGGCCGCCGCCTCTTCAGCCGGCGGGACCTCCACGTTTATCACCGGCTCGGGCAGGGCCGGCGCTACGGGCTCGGCGGCCGGGGTCGCGACCTCCGGAAGGTCTTCCATGATGGACTCCTCACCCTTCCTCGAGGCCGAGTAGGTGAGAAAGAGCGAGGTCACCATGAAGATTACCGCGCAGGCGGTGGTGATCTTGCTCAGAAAGGTCGCCCCGCCCGAGGCGCCGAAGACGGTCTGGCTGGAAGTGCCGCCGAAGGTGGAGCCTATGGTGGCGCCCTTTCCCACCTGGAAGAGCACGGCC